>NZ_JAOQJP010000009.1:0-135012 GCF_025567305.1 Brotomerdimonas butyrica | reverse complement strand
CGCCGCCTTCGACCCGCCACCGGACCTGCTGCCCCGCTTCTTTCCGCCGGCACCCGCGCCTGCACCGCCGCCGGCGCCGGCCTCGCCCTTCTTGATATTAACGACCACACTTTCCAGAGAATATCCGACATCATAGATAGCATCATCCAGCATCTCGACCAGCTTCTGCACATTCGGGATACCGTTCCCGTTTATCACGATCACGACCATGACCTCGCCCGTGTAAAAACCCGTTTTCACTATCAGATGACGGATCAGACCCTTTTCCCACTTGGGATCCCACGCGGTGATATGATCCTCCTCCATGAAACGCCTGAGCGCATCCGCCGCTGCCATCGCAGGCAGCGACTGCAGATAGCAGTCCCCGCAGTCGACGACCTCGTGACTCTTTGCACGGAAGAACCCGACAGCCGGATCCCCGAGATTTTCCACGATACCTCCCTTTCGGGTTATTATCCCGCCCGTGCTTACCGGGAACTGCGCCTTGTTTCTGTATCTGTACGGCCCGCTGCCGTCATTATCCTCATCATCCATCCCGATGATCGGCCTGATCACAGGATCCTGCAGACATGCTATACGCTCCAGCCTGCTTCTCACCTGACTCTCCTTCAGCGCCAGCTGCGCGCCGTAACGCAGCCTGCCGAACTGGCAGCCGCCGCAGCCGTTTTCAAAAAACTCACAGTCGAATTCATCTGTACGATCCGGCGACTCCTCCAGCACATCGAGCAGTCGCGCGAACCCGTAGCTTTTCTTTACCTTCGTCAGCTCAGCACGCACGACATCGCCTGCAACAGCTCCCGGCACGAACACCACAAACCCGCCGGCAGTCTTTCCGATACCCTGACCCTCACCGCTCATATCCTCGATCCTGACTTCAACTATATTTCCTTTTTCCATATTATTTCCTTTTCACAAAACAAAAGTGGCGTCGCCACAATATTTTCAAGCTTAACGTTTACTGGCATCCCCGCCTTCTCTCCGCCATGAAATATCGCAAGCGATATTTCACGGATACAGCAAAGCTGCCTCCGCCACATTCTGACATGCATCAGATTTCTGGGATGCTTCGTCAATTTCTCTATGAGAAATTTCCTGTCTTAAAACAATGCCGGCGTCGCCACATATTTTCAGATATAACTTTTATCGGCCTTCCAACCTGTCCTCTCCGGCAGGAAATATCGCAAGCGATATTTCACGGATACGGCAAAGCTGCCTCCGCCACATTCTGACCCGCGTTAGATTTTTGATATGCCCCGTCAATTTCTCTGCGAGAAATCTCCTGCGTTAAAACAAACCAGACGTCGCCACACATTTCGAGCTTAACTTTTACTGCCCCCGGTCTGTCCGCATGCCGCAGCCTTTCCAGCTTCCTCACGCCGCCGCGCGGCTAGAACCACTTTTTCTTCTTAAAAAATATTATCTCTATAACAACTGTCACCGCAGATATCACGATGACCGCCGCATATCCGTATTTAAAATAAAGCTCCGGCATCTCCCTGAAGTTCATACCATACCAGCCTGTTATCAGTGTAAGCGGCATGAATATCGTCGTCACGATCGTAAGCAGCTGCATCACCTTGTTCTGCTGCGAGCTTATCTTCGACTGATGTATGTCCCTGATCTGCAGCACGTACTCCGCGATCCCCGTAGCCTCGTGATAGAGCCTGTCCACCTTGTTGCCCAGAAACGCGAAAAACTGCTGATTCCTCTCATCTCCGATCTTTGCAAGAAACGCCTCGACCACATCCATCGCATCCGCCAGCAGCTTGTAATATCCTGTCAGCTCACGCAGATCCTTCCTGTACTGAGACACGAACCCGTTCAGATCCTCCGGTATCTCCGCATCATCATCCGTCACCATATCCTCTATGTCATCCAGCTTCCGCTCGTACTCCTCAAGAAAAACAAGATCGTCACGCACGAGAAAATCAATCATCTCGAACAGCACGAATGCCGGATCGCTGTCCTCAAAATGCTCCGTATTCACTATGTCTCCAAGCATTTTCTGAGCATCGCCGTCATCATCGATTATCATCAGCCTCTCGCGGTCGAGATAAAATCCGCATTTCAGCGCAGCCGACGACAGATCGTTCCTGTCCGGTACCAGCAGCGTGCCGAGCACACCGTCACCGAACATGCCCGCATTGCAGTGCTTTATATCAGAAACGTTTCTCGTCAGCATACCGTAGCCCTGCAGCTCGCTGTGCTCCGCGAAAAACTCCTTCACAGTTACAAGTTCAACATTTCTCATAGCGATCACAGCTCCTTTGCGATTTCTTCGATGCGGCGCAGCCTGTTGTTGATGCCCGATTTGGAAAGCGGCGGGCGCATCATCTTCCCGAGCTCTTCTATGCCGACGTCAGGGTTTTCGAGCCTCATCTCAGCAGCCTCCCTGAGCTTTGCAGAGAGAAAATCCAGTCCGCGCTTTTCCTTTATCCTGTTGATGCACTCGATCTGATGCTCGGCAGCCTTGAGCGCCTTGTCTATGTTGGCATTGTCTAGGTTGTTTATCCTGTACGTCTGCGACTTCAGTCCCTTCATCATCATGATCTGATCGAAATTGAAGAACTGCTGCGATGCGCCCATGATCCCGATCACGTCACGCACCTGCTCGCCCGATTTCAGATATACTCCATAACCTTTTTTACGCACGGTTATCTTCGCATTGATGTCCACGAAGCTGTTGATCAGCTTTCGCATCTCCTTTGCCAGCACCTCGGTGCCGGTCATTATCTCGAAATGATATTCCTTCTCTGGATTATTGACCGTGCCGCCGCCGAGAAACGCGCCCCTCAGATACGCCTTTCTGCAGCACTTTGTCCTTATCAGACCGTCGTAGATACCATCACTGATGAAGTTCATGCCTTCCTTTACCATCAATATACCGGTCTCTCGCAGGATCTGTTCGCTCAGTTCCTCCGGCCCTATGTAAAGCATGTACTCATGACCTTTTTTCAGCGATTTCTCCTGCCCCATGCCGACAAGCGGATCCACTGAAAAGTAAGTCTTTATCAGCGTTTTGTAGTGCCTGGCGACTGCCGGGTTCGAAGTAGTCATGATTATCTTGAATTTGCCGCCGCCTGCCAGCTGCACGCTGCCTGCGATACGCATGAAGCCTGCGATTTCCGCTAGCATACAGCACTTCTTCTCAGGCACTATCCTCGCCAGTTCATTTTTCGTTTCAGATGAAAATGACATCCGTTTCCTCCACTTTTTCCTTTATCCATCATGCACCCGCATCACGAGCCGAGATCATCATCTGCACCTTTTCACAGTACAAACACCGCGCCCTGCACGGGTCCAATGCTCCTTATGTAAAAGCCTCTCCGAATAATTCAGAGAGGCGCCTGTCTGCTGTTATAAACTGCCGCTGTTTCCTACAGATCTCTGTGCTCCAGCGTCGTCCTTCTTCCGTTTTCCTGCAATCTGCGGTGCAGCTCGTTGGCGACCGCTACAGATCTGTGATGACCGCCTGTACACCCGATGCATACGTTCAGGCTGTATTTTCCCTCCTTGATATAAAAAGGCAACAGCATTTCGATCATGTCCATCGCCTTGTCGAGAAAATCGTTCGTGACCTTGTGCTTGAGAACGTACCTGCTTACCTTCGCGTTGTTGCCTGTGAGCGGTCTCAGCGATTTCACATAATATGGATTCGGTATGAACCTCATGTCGAACACCATGTCGGCAGCCATCGGCGTGCCTCTTTTGTACCCGAACGACATTATATTGATGATGAAAGTCTTCTGATTTTCGCCCGAGGTCAGCATATGCTTGATTTCCGCCCAGAGCTGCGCCGTCTTCATGTTCGAAGTGTCTATGACGTAGTCCGCTTCTTTTCTCAGCACTTCGAGACGTTCTCTCTCCAGTTTCAGACCCGCCGCGACAGGACCGCCCTCCGAAAGCGGATGCTGCCTCCTGCTCTCGTTGTATCTTCGCAGCAGTACACGGTCTGATGCTTCCAGATACAGTATCTTGTAATCGATATCATCCTTCTGCAGCTCGTCCAGCGAATCCTTGAGATCGTCAAAAAGCCTGCCGCCCCTTACATCTATCACAAATGCGGCCTTGTCTATGCCTTTCCCTTTCCCTGTAAGGTCTATAAAGCTTTTTATCAGTGCCGGCGGCATATTGTCTATGCAGTAGTAGCCCATATCCTCCAGACAGTCTATTGCCTGCGTCTTTCCTGCTCCGGATAACCCTGTTACGATCACTGCTTTCATTTTATCTCCTCTATATTCACTATCCTGCTTATATCCAGGCCCGCGTCAAGCGCTCTCTGCACGCCCTCCTCGAAGTCTCCGACTCTGTCCGGTGTGTGCGCATCGCTACTGATTATGAATTTCACACCCTCTACCTGCGCCGCGATCTTTATCTCGTCAACAGTCATATGACCGTGCCACGTATTTATCTCCATCAGCGTATCCGTCTCCGCACACACTTCTGCAATCGCCTTTATATCGAACGGCCCCTTGTCTCCGGGATGCGTCAGTATCGATATATCATTTTCGCGGAGCGCCCTGATCACCATGTCCGTGTTCTTTTTCCTGAGCTTTTCCTCGCCTGCCTTGAATCCCTTGTTCCACAGCCAGTTCCTGATACAGTAACACCCGAACAGACCGTAATGATATCCGGCTATCACGAAGTCAAACTCCTCGAACTCCTCAGGGGTCAGATCGAGCCCGTTGCCGCCCTTTATGATATTGGCCTCCACGCTCATCTTCACATTGAGTTTAGGGTATTTCACGTTCATCCGCTCTATGTCATTGCGCATGTTCACGATCTCGTTCCTGTTGATCCCGTAGAACAGATGTCCCGGACCGTGATCCGATATCGCAATAAAATCGAGGTTCTTGTTGAAGGCTTCTCTCACATTGTCCTCCACAGAGCCTTTGCCGTGTGAATACGTCGTATGTGTATGCAGATCGTAGACAAGCCTGTACCTGTCTGATATTTTCTCCCTGTTATCCAATTATCCTTACCTCCGTCTCAAGTCTCACTCCGAATTCGTCAAAGACTCTCGCCTGGATCATCTCCATGAGCTGCAGGATATCAGTCGCTGTCGCTCCACCCCTGTTTATTATAAAGCCGCTGTGAAGCTCCGAGACCTGAGCTCCACCCACAGAAAGCCCTTTGAGACCTGCGTCCTGTATCAGCTTTCCGGCAAAATATCCTTCCGGTCTTTTGAAAAAGCTGCCAGCGCTCGGGAAGTTCACAGGCTGCTTGGAATTTCTCTTTTCCATCAGCTCGCTCATCTTCGCTTTTATCTGAGTGCGATTGCCCTCCTCCAGAACAAATTCCACTTCTGTCACTATATCGCCTGTATCATGGAGCTTCGTATGTCTGTACCCCATCTCAAGCTCGTCTGCCGCCATGTAAAACTCACGCGAACCGTCCTTTGAAACTATCTTCGCACGTCTGAGTATATCTTTCATCTCTCCGCCGTATGCGCCCGCATTCATGAACACGGCTCCTCCCGTGAAGCCCGGTATTCCCGATGCGAATTCAAAACCGGAAAGACCGCCCTCAAGTGCGGCCTTTGCAGCGACAGACATGCGCGTACCGCTGCCGCAGACGAGTCTGCAGCCTTCCTGCCGCACGTAGTCGAAGCCGCTTCCGATCTTCACGATCACACCGTCGTACCCACTGTCCTTCACCAGTATATTGGTGCCGTTTCCAAGCACCATGTACTGCACACCGGAACCCGACAGCACACCAAGCACTGCGCTGAGCTGCTCCGCATCCGCCGGGATCACCATCATGCGCGCCTTTCCGCCTGCACGAAATGATGTATACTGCGCCATCGGCACATTCTCTTCTATACATACTCCGGGAATCCTTTCCCCGAGTTCTTTCCTTATATCATCAAAACTCATATCGTTTTACCGCCTTTTCTCTTTTTTCTGCTGCGCTTCGGCCTGTCGCTCTTCATGAAGCAGGTCTCGACTCTGTATTCACTGAGATCCGTTGAAAGTCCACGCTTCCTGAGCTTGCTGTTGACCGCTCTCGTCACATATGCGTATATGATCGCGAATACAGGTATGCCTATCACCATGCCGATGAAACCGAACATCCCGCCGCCCACGAGCACTGAGAACAGTACCCAGAAGCTGGCCAGACCTGTCGAATCGCCAAGGATCTTTGGTCCCAGGATATTGCCGTCGAACTGCTGCAGCAGCAGTATGAATATTATAAAGTATATACACTGTCTCGTATCCACCATCAGCAGGAGCAGCGCCGAAGGTATCGCTCCTATGAACGGGCCGAAGAACGGTATTATGTTGGTTATACCTATTATACAGCTTATCAGCAGCGTGTATTCCCATCCGAATATCGACATGAAAATGAAGCACAGTATGCCTATTATCAGCGAATCTATGATCTTGCCGTTTATGAATCCGCCGAAAGTCATGTTCGTGAAATGAGCTCCTTCGAGGATCTCGTCAGCCGTTTCCTTTCTGAAAACAGACATTATCACCTTCTTCATCTGAGCTGCGAACGTCTCTTTGCTGTTAAGAAAATATGCGCATATTATTATGCCGATGAAGAAGTTCTTCACTACATTTATCACGCCGATAACGCCTGACGATATGCTGCTCGCGATCGCTCCGTACTCCGGAAGGATCCTGTCTGTCACGAAAGCGATGGCATTGTCGGTGAAATTGTTTATCCATCCGTCCAGTATGTCCTTGAGCCCCGGCATGCGCGTCATCCTGAGATCGAGCCAGTCCTTGAGACTTTCCATGCTCGAAGGCAGGAGCCTGATGATCTTCACGATGCTGTCTATGAGACCGGGTATTATCATCCACAGCATACCGCCGATTATCACCATAAGCAGTACGAGCGACGCGATCGTGCCTACTGCCTTGGAAATGGCTGCAGCCTTTGGTATCTCACGCTTCGGACGCTTTAACAGCGCATATACGTTGCGCACTGTGAAATTGTACACAGGACAGAGCAGATATGCCATTATAAGCCCGTATATAAAAGGAGTAAGTATCGAAACGACTTTGCTGACTATATGGCTCACGTCTGACATCCTGTATATTGCAAAAAATACAATAATACTGCATAAAATCACCAGGAATGCAGTAAAGCCCCATTTTATGTGTTTTTCGTCAAAACTTACTTTCATATGATCACCTCTACAGCTCTATTTTACAATAATTTATATGCAAAGTCTCCATATTTTTAAATTGTGAAGAAAAATTTACGATTTTTTCATTATTGGGGTTGAATTTATGCATTTCTTATGTATAATAATAACCAGTTACTAATTTTTATTCATGATTTGAGTAATAACGAATACATATAAATCAATTTTCAGGAGGAACATAAAATGGCTAAGGAAAAAGTTGTACTGGCATACTCAGGCGGACTCGACACATCAGTTATCATGACATGGCTCAAGGAAAACTACGATTACGACGTTATCGCAGTATGCTGCAATGCAGGACAGAACGAAGATTTTGACGCGATCGAAAAGAAAGCGCTGGCTACAGGTGCTATCAAGGCATACACTGTAGACCTGAGAGAGGAATTCATCACAGATTACATATGGCCTACTCTCAAGGCAGGCGCTATCTATGAAGGACAGTACATGCTGGGAACTTCCATGGCAAGACCTCTGATGGCAAAGAAACTCGTAGAGATCGCTGAAAAGGAAGAGGCGTTCTACATCGCTCACGGATGCACAGGAAAAGGAAACGACCAGGTTCGTTTCGAAACTACTATCAAAGCACTTAATCCTGCCATCAAGATCATAGCTCCTTGGAGATTCTGGGATTTCTCATCAAGAGAAGATCTGATAGAATATGCAAAGGCGCACAACATTCCTATCAGCCAGACAACTAAAAAAATATACAGCCGCGACGAGAACATCTGGCACATCAGCCATGAGGGCGGCGAGCTCGAAAACCCATGGAACGAGCACCTGAAGACGATCCACGTTCTCAGCGTTGCACCGGAAGATGCTCCTGATGAACCTACTTATGTCGATATCGATTTCGAACAGGGCGTTCCTGTAGCACTCGACGGCGAAAAGATGGATCCTATATCACTCCTCACAAAGCTCAATGAACTGGGCAGCAAGAACGGCGTAGGTACTATCGACATCATCGAAAACCGTCTCGTTGGAATGAAGTCCAGAGGCGTATACGAGACTCCGGGAGGAACTATCCTGTTCGCAGCTCACGCAGGACTCGAACAGCTCATCCTCGACAGAGACACGACTCAGTACAAGAACATCGTTTCACAGAAATTCGCTCAGCTTGTATATGACGGACTCTGGTTCACACCGCTCAGAGAAGCGATCAGCGCTTTCGTAGACGTGACTCAGAAAGAAGTTACAGGTACAGTAAAGATGAAGCTCTACAAGGGTGTTCCTTACGTAGCCGCAAAGAAATCACCTTATTCACTTTACAACGAAGAATTCGCTACATTCAGTAAAGACGAAGTTTACAACCAGCAGGATTCCGAAGGCTTCATAAACCTGTTCTCACTGCCGCTCAAGATACGTGCTATCCAGAAGCAGACGGTAGAAGGCGGAGCCAAGGAGCACGAGGCTCTCGAAAGAAAGGTCCTCAAAGGCGGAGACTTTATCGAATAATAAGTAACTATAACATTTCATATCCGCAAGGATATACCCCGAAAACCCTTTGCATACAGGTTGCATATCATGTGCGGCACTATGCAGAGGGCTTTCATTACAAAAGAACAATCCAATTCAGCGACTGAACATCAAAGGAGGAACCGTAACATATGAAGCTTTGGAAAGGACGATTCGCAAAAGCGTCTACTTCATCTGCAGACGAATTCAATGCATCCATCGAATTCGACCAGAGACTGTACAGTGAGGATATCACAGGAAGCATCGCGCATGCTGAAATGCTGGGAAAACAGGGGATCATCACCCTCGAGGAATCACAGCTGATCATAAAGACACTCAGGGAGATCCTCGCTGATATCGAAGCCGGCAAAGTCGAATTCACCATAGAATCAGAAGATATACACATGAATATAGAGTCCATCCTGACAGAGAGGATAGGCGATACAGGCAAGAAGCTTCATACAGCAAGAAGCCGAAACGATCAGATCGCGGTCGATATCAGACTCTACCTCAAAAAAGAGACTGCAGCTGTCGACAATATGCTGAGCGAGCTCCTCGACGCACTTGAAAAGCTCGCAAAGGAACACACTGATACAGTGATGCCGGGATACACACATCTGCAGCGCGCACAGCCAGTGACACTGGCATACCATCTGCTCGCATACTATCAGATGTTCTCAAGAGACAGGGAAAGGTTCAGCGACTGCCTCAAAAGGGTTGACAGGCTCCCTCTCGGAAGCGGCGCCCTTGCAGGCACTACATACGATACCGACAGAGATTTTCTCGCTGAAAAGCTCGGATTTGCTGAAGTCCTTCCTAACGGTATGGACGCCGTGGCTGACAGAGATTTCGCGATCGAATTCATAAACTGCTGCGCCATCACGATGATGCACCTTTCCAGATTCTGCGAAGAGCTGATACTCTGGAGCTCCGTTGAATTCAGCTTCATCGAGATCGATGACTCGTTTTCGACAGGCAGCAGCATCATGCCGCAGAAGAAGAACCCTGATATGGCTGAACTGATCAGAGGAAAAACAGGCCGCGTATACGGCGACCTGATGAGCCTTCTCACTATATGCAAAGGTCTGCCGCTCGCGTACAACAAGGACCTCCAGGAAGACAAGATCCCGGTATTCGATGCGATCGACACTCTCAAGGCATCAGTGAGCATCTTCACCGAGATGATACTCACGATGAAAGTCCGCGAAGAGAAGATGGAAAGCGCTGCTAAATACGGCTACATGAACGCTACCGATGCAGCCGACTACCTCGTTTCAAAGGGCATCCCTTTCAGAGACTGCCACGAGATCATCGGTAAGATAGTACTCTACTGCATCAACAAAGGCATCGCGATCGAAGAGATGTCGATGGATGAATTCAAATCATTCTCCGACAAGTTCGATGACGACATCTATGAAAAGATCGCTGTCAGAAGCTGCCTCAAAGCAAAGAAGTCAAAGGGCTCCACTTCATTCGAAAGCGTGGCTGCACAGCTTGCCGAGATCGACAGCAAAAAAAAACAGAAATGATCCTCAGAAAATAATATACCGGCAGTCAGACTGCCATACACTAAATCCCGTCTGCACATAAACACAGGCGGGATTTTGCTTCGTCGATATTCCATACGGTCTGATAACCTTAATGATATGATCTATTCTGCCAGGGCTTCCATTTCTCTTTTATCACGTTCACGCTTCTGCCTGATATTTTCCTCAAGCATCATATCCTTTACCTTCATCAGCCTTGTCTGATTGCCCCTTTCATTTTCATCAAGCTTCATCTGGATATACCTGATAGTTGCTTCCAGTCTCGGGATCATAACATATTCCAGCGCATTGACACGGCGTCTGGTCTTTTCCAGCTCTGCCGCCAGCAAGTCAGTGGCTTTCTCCTTTTCCGCAAGTTCCAGCAGTGCGGGCAGTATATCAGCGAGCTGATATACTGCATTGTCGAGCTCTCCCGAAGTTCTTGCAAAACCGTACGGCAGAATATCTGCCGGATCTTTTGCAATAGTTTCAAAAGGGAATCTCGGTACATTGACGCTCATTATGTTTTTCTTTTCCAGATCAAGTATGACGCCCTGTTTCGGAAACATCAGCGATTCTTCCATGACTTCACGGCTCATCATCGCGCTCGCTACCGAAAAGTTCCTGTATATCCTTTCAAGAGACTTCTCCACTTCCTGACGCAGCCTCCCGTTTTCACGAGCCAGCTCAAGGAATTCTTTCATCAGCTCGTCACGTTTATCTTTGAGAAGCTTGTGGCCCCTCACCGCAGTCTTCAGTCTTTTCTTTAGAGCAGTCAGCATCATCCTCGTAGGATTGACATTCATTCTTTCTGCCATAGTGCATCACCTACCCGAGATATTTCTGTATCAGTTCATCTTTTATTCGCTTCAGTTCACTCTTCGGCAGCATCCTGAGCAGCTCCCAGCCCAGATCAAGTGTTTCTTCCACAGTACGTTCTTTTTCGTATCCCTGTGATACATACTGTTTTTCAAACTCCTGACTGAACTTCGCATACATAAGATCTATATCGGTAAGAGCCGCCTCTCCCAGTATAGTCATCAGTTCCAGACACTCTTTGCCTCTGGCATAAGCAGCAAAAAGCTGGTTCATCGTATCTGCATGATCTTCACGTGTTTTTCCCTGACCTATACCTTTGTCTTTCAGACGTGAAAGTGACGGCAGGACATCTATCGGAGGCTGTACTCCTTTTCGGTAAAGATCGCGCGACAAGATGATCTGCCCTTCAGTGATATATCCGGTGAGATCCGGTATCGGGTGTGTCTTGTCTTCTTCAGGCATAGTCAGTATCGGTATCATAGTTATAGAACCTTCATGACCTCTTTTCCTGCCTGCTCTTTCATAAAGTGTTGCCAGATCAGTGTAAAGATACCCCGGATAACCTCGTCTTCCCGGGACTTCCTTGCGTGCTGCGGATACCTCGCGCAGTGCCTCCGCATAATTCGTGATATCTGTCATTATTACCAGCACATGCATATCGAGATCGAACGCCAGATACTCTGCTGCCGTCAGTGCCATACGTGGTGTCGCGATACGCTCTACAGCCGGGTCATTTGCCAGATTCATGAACATGACGGTTCTGTCTATGGCGCCCGTCCTTCTGAAATCAGAAGCGAAAAAGTCAGCCTCCTCATATGTTATACCTATCGCTGCAAAGACAACAGCGAAGTTATGCTCATCACCAAGCACCTTCGCCTGACGTGCTATCTGTGCGGCAAGATCCGCATGCGGCAGACCGGAAGCAGAAAAAATAGGAAGTTTCTGTCCTCTTACCAGTGTGTTAAGTCCGTCTATAGCGGATACTCCCGTCTGTATGAATTCAGCAGGATAGTCACGCGCAGCAGGATTCATCGGCAGACCGTTTATGTCGAGTTTTTTCTCTGCGATTATCTCCGCCCCTCCATCGATGGCACGACCCATACCGTCAAACACACGCCCCAGCATCTCAGATGAAACCGAAAGCTGAGTTCCTTTACCAAGGAATCTTACGCTCGATTCCTTCAGATTGATGCCTGCAGCACTCTCAAACAGCTGCACGAGCGCGTCCCTGCCGTTTATCTCAAGTACTTTGCAGAGTCGCAGCTCACCGTTCGGAAGCACGATCTCTCCCAGCTCATCATAAGTCACGCCCTCCACATCTCTAACCAGCATCAGAGGACCTGCAACTTCTGATATCGTCTTGTATTCTTTAATCATCGTCTTCATCCTCCTTGCTTACCAGGGCTGCTATCTCCTTTTTCATATGATCCATTATCTTCTCATACGCCTCATCGACTCCGGCTTCTTCAACATATTTGAAACGACCTATGCTTTCACGTACCGGCACAGATGCCACACGTCCGAAAGGTGCGCCGTTTCCCACAGCTTCCAGCGACAGCCTGTAGTAACTGAGTATCAGTTTGAGCATCTTGTACTGCTTGTTCATAGATGCATATGTGTCTATATCATGAAAAGCATTCTGATGAAGGTAGTCTTCACGTATCGATTTTGAAGCTTCGAGCTTGATCCGGTCTTCAAAAGAAAGCGCATCCACACCTACCAGCTGCACGATCTCATTCAACTCCGCCTCTTCCTGAAGCAGCAGCAATGCATCAGAACGCAGTTTTGTAAATTCTCTGCTCACATTTTCCTCATACCACTCCGACAGCCTGTCCACATAAAGAGAGTAGCTCTGCAGCCAGTTTATAGCCGGGAAATGTCTCTTGTATGCAAGGGATGCATCAAGACACCAGAATACCTTTACGATCCTCAATGTAGCCTGTGAGACCGGCTCGGAAATATCACCTCCCGGAGGCGATACCGCACCTATAGCGGACAATGCGCCCAGACGTCCCTCTTTCCCCAGCGAGACAGTCCTTCCGGCTCTTTCATAAAACTGTGCAAGTCTTGATCCAAGATACGCAGGGTATCCTTCTTCACCCGGCATTTCCTCAAGACGTCCTGACATTTCACGAAGAGCTTCTGCCCATCGCGAAGTCGAGTCTGCCATAAGCGCTACCGAATAACCCATGTCTCTGAAATACTCTGCTATAGTTATTCCTGTATAGATAGACGCTTCTCTTGCGGCAACAGGCATGTCTGAAGTGTTCGCTATGAGCACGGTACGCTTCATCAGTGATTCTCCAGACCTCGGGTCTTTCAGCTCAGGAAATTCCATAAGTACATCTGTCATTTCATTCCCGCGTTCGCCACAACCTATATATACCACTATATCTGCATCCGCCCATTTTGCCAGCTGATGCTGCACAACAGTTTTTCCTGATCCGAACGGACCCGGTACTGCCGCAACTCCGCCTTTTGCAATAGGGAACATCGTGTCTATGACACGCTGCCCTGTGATCAGAGGCATATCCGGTACGAGCTTTTCCTTATATGGTCTGCCTTTTCTTACCGGCCATTTCTGCATCATCGTCAGATCATGCAGAGTGCCATCCTCTTTTTTTACTGTACACACAACATCTTCAACAGTGAACGGACCTCCGCTGATCTTTTCTACCGTGCCGCTTACCCCGTAAGGGACCATTATTTTATGCTCGACGATCACCGTTTCCTGCACCGTTCCTATGATGTCACCGGCCTCCAGAACATCTCCTGCTTTTACAGCAGGAACGAATTCCCATTTTCTTTCTCTGTCCAGAGACGGTACGCTTATCCCTCTCGTGATGTTCGGTCCGGCTTTCTGCCTGAGCGCTTCCAGCGGACGCTGTATCCCGTCATACATCGTTTCTATAAGTCCGGGTCCGAGTTCTACAGAAAGCTGTGCACCTGTAGTTACAACAGGAGCTCCCGGTCCTAGACCTGCGGTTTCTTCATAAACCTGTATGGAAGCATTGCCGCCTCTCATCTCTATGATCTCGCCTATCAGTCCCAGATCTCCTACACGCACTACATCGAACATATCTGCATTTTCCATGCCTGATGCCACCACAAGCGGGCCTGAGACCTTAACGATTTTTCCATGCCTCATCTGTTTTCACCTCCAAACAGTATATCCGCTCCGACAGCACGTTCAACAGCCTTGCTGACACTTCTCATACCTTCTCCGGTCGACCCTTCTTTTCCGGGGATCGTGATCACTGCCGGTATCATTTCTTCCTTGTATCTGTCTATATCTTCTATCATTTCCGATGCCAGCACTTCTGTGATGTAAATGATCGCATATCCTTCTTTTGCCAGTCTGTGAAGCACTTTTTCGGCATCTTCGCTTCGGCTGCACGGGAACACATCCAGACCTATGGCTTTGAAGCCCAGCACCGATTCCCTGTCGCCTATAACACCTATCTTATACATATGGATCCCTCAACTTTTCATTTATCTGCTCCTGCCCGGAGCCAATAAAAATACCTGTCAATATCACTCTCAGATTGCTTAACTCCGTCATTTTGCCATACAGGTAGCCTGCTATGGGAGCAGGGCCAAAAGTCTCATATTTCGCTTTCCTGCAGTATTCCATCAGGCAGTTGTCGCACAATCTCTCAAAAATGCTGAAATCTCCCGTCTCCGAAATGCTCCGTCCGCCTTCTGCCATAACATTTTTGAATCCATAAGGTTCCAGTTTTTCCGCTATCTGCGTATATGGCTCTTCATAAGCTGCGACCAGCAGTCTGCTGCTTATGTTTCCATGCTCCAGGAATACTTTCTGGAAAAAAGGCCATGCTTTGCCTATCTGCCGGAGCCTCATAAACGATTTGATATTGTTTATATCTATCTGCAGTCTGACAAATCCGATGAGAAAATCATCTCCGGATTTTTCCGCTGCATCTGCGATCTGACTGAAACATGCCTTGTCCATTATGATATCTATCTCCTGGGGATCTCCGCCGCGTCCGAAGAGATCTGCAGCTTCGGCAACCGCCTGTTTCATTTCAGGCGGCATGAATGCGTAATTTCTCTCCTTTATCATACCTGCTGTTTTCCTGCTGCTTTCAAGCCCGGTCGCCATCAGCATATATTCCGGCGGCTCCATATCCAGGAATTCTGATTTAAGACACACCTTCACATTGTGATAGTCCGACGGGAGGAAATACACTGCAAGTTCTTCATGCGACGGGACCGTGCTGTATATCATGTCATGAAGCGATTCCTGTTCTCTCTTTATAAAGCCGTCGATATCTCCGCCGGAAAGTTCTTCGGACTCTCTGTATCCGAATTCCTGCAGTACAGTTTCAGCACTCTGCAGGTTTTTGCACGAAGCAAGCCTGATCATATCATTCCATGACATGAGATTTTTTGCAAAGCTTGTTATATATGCATCTGCAAATACATATTCATCATAATTTCTCACTGCCATATAAATCTCTCCTTATCTGAACAGCTGCTCGGCTGCTTTCCCTGTCAGCTCTTCCCTGGCCTCATCCACCAGGTTTTCTATCGTACAGTTTATGGACACCGGACCTTTGACCAGTATGAAACCTCCCCGCATGGCTTTCGTTTTGTCGTGCATCACGAAGTTCCCGCCGTCTATATATTCATTCAGATGTCTGATAAGGTCCCGGCCTATTTTCTCTCTGTCTGCATCATTCAGGATCAGACTTCCTTCTGTCTCGCCTGTCTGTTCAACAAGACCTGCAATAAAAGATATATAGTCTTCCTTTTCCATCGAAACTATCTTGTCCACTGCTCTGTCAAAACACGATTTTATGATTTCCTGCTTTTTTTCGAGCAGCATCTTTCTGCCGTCTATATATGCAACACTCTTTTTTCTGACGATCAGCTTTTCTTTTTCGATACGACCGTTTTTTTCTGCCGTTTCCAGCATTCTGTCAGCTTTGTTCTCAGCTTCGGCTATGATCGCATCACCGGCCACCCGTGCATTAGTCAGGATATCATCTGCTTTCTGTCCGGCTTCGCATATTATCTTCGATGTAATGTTATCTATACCCATTTTGTCACACCCTTATCTGTTAAATGCCGAGTTATATACCAAGATTGAACAGCATGAGTATCGATATGAGGAGAGCGAAAATAGCATACGTCTCTACCATTGCAGCATATATGATACCTTTTGCCATCTGATCTGATCTCTTTCCAAGAAGCATTATACCTGATGCCGCAGTCTTTCCCTGTGCAATACCTGACCAGATGCCTACAGCTCCGATCGGTATCCCTGAAGCAAGTATATAAAGCCCCTGTGATACACTGAGTTCCATCATACTGCCTCCCAGCAGCCCTATCCTTATGAAAATAAGAAATGCCATAAGGAGACCGTAAATACCCTGAGTACCCGGCAAAGCCTGCAGAATAAGCGTTTTTCCGAATTTTTTAGGGTCTTCTGCCAGCACACCTGCCGCAGCCTGCCCTGCAATACCTACGCCCATAGCACTTCCTATACCTGCGAGAGCTGCTATCGCTGCACCGATCAGTGCAAATACATTTCCAGTAATCATTTTCTACCTCCATCTGTATCGTTCATCAGCCGAACATATTTTGTATTTTTTTTCAGCGGCTCAAACTCCTCACCGCCATCCTCGTAAAACTTTCCAAAAAACTCAATATACTGTAGCCTGCTCGAATGAACAAATGCGCCCAGCGCATTTATTGCCATATTGAATGAATGTCCTGCCACAAATACTATCAGCAGCACTATCGTCCCCCAAATCCCGCCTCCGGCAAGCGATCCCATAGTATTTACAACACTCGCTATAACACCGGTGGCAAGGCCCAGTGCCAGAAGTCTGGAATATGACAGTATGTCGGAAACATAACTCGTGATACTGTACAGCGAACTGAGACCTCCTGTTATCTTTCCGATGCCTTTCTTGTTTCTTCCTCCCGTCAGAATCAGTATCGTTGCTCCTGCGAGAGTGATGTACATGCCCGGTTTCACCAGAGCTGCGCTTATGCTGCCGCCTGCCAGCCACATCACACCACCCAGTATCACCATATACCACGAGAAGACATCGAACACTGCATCTTTCCAGCGGCCTCTCTTTATCAGCATCGCTGCATGTATACCCATTCCCAGGAACAGGTGTATCACACCAAATACAAGAGACCATATCAGCATCCTCGTCGGATCTTCTATAGGGTTGAACCAGATCGGCTCTATCGTGATCTCCTTATTGAAGATGACTTTTGCCGCCACCTGGAAAAAGTCTCCGAACCATCCTCCGAAAAGCGCACCCCAGAATACAGTAGACAATCCACATAGAAAGAACATCTTTATCATCTTATATGTCATTCCTTCAAGTGAGAATTTCTTTAATATGATGAAGCAGGCAACCGCCATGACTATACCGTATCCCGCATCGCTAAGCATTATCCCGAAAAACATCGCATAAAACAACGCAAAATACTTTGTGGGATCCACACCTCTGTAATCCGGAAGGGAGTACATTTCTGTGATCGCTTCAAACGGGTATGCCATGCTGCTGTTATGCATGAGCACGGGTACCGTTTCTCCCTCTTCCGGATCTCTGCTGACAAAACAGCACTCTTTTTCCTCAAGGGCTTTTTCCACTGTCTCCATACAGTTCACCGGCACCCAGCCTTCAAAACTGAAAGTTCTTCTTGTTTTCAGGAGACGCCCCTTTATTTTCTCATGGTCTCTTTCTATCACCAGTTCATCGTGCAGACATTCGATCCCGCTTTTCTTACTGTAAAACGCTGCGATCTCGCGCTCCGTTTCTGTGATCTTTTTCTCATGTTCCGATATCTCCGCCATGATACGCTCTGTATTCTCCGCCACCGTTCCTTTGAATCCATCGAAACCTGCCTGTGTATATCCGTTCCGTCTCAGGATCTCAAGAACATCTTCCCTGCAGCTTTTTACCGTTATCACAACTATATAGATCATGTCACTGTCTCTGCTGATCTCTTTTACTTCGACCGCTTTCGTTTTCTCATAAATTTTCTGTATCAGCAGATCGATGTCTGCCGCAGAAGGCAGTGTTCCCGGCTCTATGACCGTATATGCCGTCTGTCTTGTTTCCATCGGCACATCATATTCCGACCAGGGAGCTAAAGCCGCAAGCTCAGTATTGCGCTTGTTGATCACGTCTCTGAAACTGTTCAGGCGATCTTGCAGTTTCATCACTGTATTCACATCCCGGCTTATTTCTGCGCGATTTTGTATGATTTCTGCAAATTCACCCTTTTTAAGTACCCGCCTTGTGAAAAACAAAGGGCTTTTCACATCACTGTATCTTTCGATCACTTCAAGAGCCTGTGAAACACGGCTGATATGCAGATCGAGTGTGCTTACTCTTTCCTCGGCGCCGTCTTTTATCAAGGCATGATCCGCACTTTCATTTTCCGAAATGCTATTACCGGTATCTGTTACTTCAACAACACCGATTTCCATAAGATCAGATATGAGATCCTCCTTTACAGTGTCGAGACCTATCACTGCTATTCTTTTCATATCAATGATCGACACTTCTTCCCACTATCCTTTCTGCAATCATTTCAATTGCCTCATCTTCGCTCTGCTTTGCCTGATCTGCCAGTGCAACGCATTCCTGCCGTATCGAATCCATATACGAATCATAGGCGGCAGAAGCTTCTATCCGTCCTTCATCGACAAGACGATCATGTATTTTTCTCGCATTGTCTTCAGCATCCTTAATGATCCGTTCTGCCTCCATTCTTGCATCATCCAGGATCCTTTTTGATTCATTTTTAGCTTTTCGCTGAAGTTCGTCGGCTTTGCTCTCACACTCTCTTATTCGAGTTATTTCTGCATCAAGCATAGATTTCGCACCCCCTTTGCAGTAAATAGTTTCGAAAATTCAAAATCTTTAGCTAGATTACTGCATTATATACCCCAAAAACAATATTTTCAACTGTTTTTTATTGCTTTTCTTTTTTGGATTTTATAAAAAAAACCTTTTACCAGTCTTATTTTTCTGGTAAAAGGTCTTAAATATTCATATATTCAGTCAGCCTGCTGCTGATTTTTGAGATATTCTCTGCAGGCGTCTATCGTGCCCTGCATCTTGTCGTAAACGGCTCTGCACAGGAAATTGTAGAATTCCTCCTGCCTGTGACCTTTCAGACACTCACCGACGATCGAAAAATAGTCGTCGCGGTCTATCGGCATATTCACCGGCGCGAGCCCGTTCTCCATCAGATAGTAGTTCATCGCGAATATCGCGAGCTCTCCGCTGTACTCCTTGAACGGATATATCTCTATCAGCTTGTTGTGCACGTACATCGCCTTGAGTATGATATTGTTCCCCGCTTCATGGCTGTACACGCGGCGCAGCGCAGCATCGAGCTTCTCCTCGATATCGAGGCAGTGCACCGGTACATGGTTGAACGCATAAACGACCGGATTCGTCTTCCTGAAATATCCCTTGTCGTCCTCAGTCAGTATCCTGTACGCGCTGATAAGAAAATACTTGTCTATGTAGTTGCCCATTTCAAGGCAGTTGAACGCAACGTTGATGACTTTGCCGAAATTCTCGATGAAGAGATAATCCCCGACCGGAACGTCACGCTGCAGCTCTCCTTTGAGTATCTCATCTATCGCGATCTTGTCATGCCTGGAATTCCTGATTATCAGCGAGCCCTTTATCATATCCATTTTATTGACTTCCCTGACAGCGGACTTGAGCAGCCTGTCGCTTCTCAGTATCTCCGTCAGTTCACGTCTCATGCTGTTGAGCTTTTCATGCATACGCCTGCTCCTACTCCTTCAAAAATCCGATACGGCCGACCGCACTCGGGTACTTGTACATTTCCACGTCACCGAAATCTTTGTCGATTTTCTTGAGAGCCGGCATCTTGCTCTTTATCAGATCATAGCTTATAGTCGGAAGGAAAACTATATCATATTTGTGCTGGAACGTGAGCTGCAGGAAATCCAGTATCTCATCATCATTGAATCCTTCTTTGATCCCGACGTTCAGCCTTATTCCCAGCCCTTTGCCGACAGCGCTGTTTATGCCTTCGATCACAGGTTCCAGTGACTTTCCGTCGTTCGACTGCTTGTATCTGGTATAGTTGAAAGTATTCACTACGACCGTGACGTCTGTCACTCCTGACTTTTTGAGTTCTTCTGCTCTTTCTGCCAGATCCTGGCCGTCTGTTATTATAGTATTCTTGTTTTCTGACATGATCTTACCGTTTCTTTCTTGTTTTTTCTTTTTTCATTTTACTTTAAAATTACAGCCTAGTCAATGACACTTAATTGTGTTACACTCTATTTATGAAAATTTTAGCAATCAGCGATACGCACGGAAAACTCAATAAAGTACGCGATATATGGCCTAAGCTGACGGATATAGATATGATCCTGCACGCAGGCGACTTCATCGCGGATGCGGAAAAGCTGCAGGCTGAGCTCGGCGTTCCTGTAATAGGCGTGAAAGGCAACTGCGACGGCGGTTACAGCAGTTCCGACTTCAGGGTGATCCCTGTGGAATGCGGCAATATCCTGCTCACGCACGGCCACATGGAAAACGTCAACTACCAGCTCAACGGGCTCATGTACAAGGCTATGGAAAACGACTGCAGAGCCGTGGTTTTCGGGCACACTCACAAAGCGATGACCGATGAGAGCAACGGCATACGCTTCATCAATCCCGGCAGTCTCACACAGCCGAGAGACGGCAGCGACGGTTCGTACGCCATCATCAGGACGTCTGCAGACAGTTTTGACGCTTCCATCGTGTATTATTCAACCATCATGGGAAATAAAAAACCGCCGCAGTCAGGTTTTCTGAGAAATCTGATGAACTACTGCGACCGTTTCTGATCATTCATATATCCACGCAAAGGCTGCAGCTGCGCCTTTGCTTATGATCCTGCAGGATGCAGGATTTTTTTGTGCTTTTTATGCTTGATATGCCTGTTTTTCAGCTTATAAGCTTTATAAGTGCTGCGGTCCCTGCCGCCTATATGATCTATCTCTTCCCGTCTTTTCCTGATATGATCACGGACATTATCACGCTGAACACTATCACAAAGAAGATCACGCAGATCGATACAGTCGTCGATATGTTAAAATCGAAGATCAGTGCACCCAGCTTCACTCCCGTGAACATCAGGATTATGCCGACCCCGTATTTTACATACCTAAAGCGTTCCTGCAGATGCTCCAGCACGAAGTACATCTGTCTGAGTCCCAGTATCGCGAATATGTTGGATGAATACACTATCAGCAGATTTGTCGATACCGAGAACACTGCCGGTACCGAATCTATCGCGAATATTATGTCTGAGCACTCGACCAGACACAGCACTGCGAACAGCGGAGTGAACAGATGGCGTCCGTTCTTTTTCACCATGAACCTGTCGCCCTCGAAATGATCCGTCATCGGCAGGACTCTGCTTACGCCTTTTATTATCCTGCTGTCCGAAGGATCTTTTTCTTCTTCCTTTCCGATCATCATCTTTATGCCGTTTATTATCAGTATCGCCCCGAATATGTAAAGTATCCATGAAAATGAATTGACTATTTTCAGTCCGAAGAATATGAACAGAAAACGCAGTACTATCGCTCCGATGATACCCCAGTTCAGGACTCTGTGCTGCACCTTTTCGCGTATGCCGAACGACAGGAATATCGACATGAACACGAACAGATTGTCTACGCTCAGGCTGAGCTCTATCAGATATCCCGCCGCGAACTCAAGGCCGCTTTTGCTTCCCAGCATCGCCCATATGATGCCGCAACATATCGCTGCCATCCCTATCCAGAATCCCACCCACTTTACGGAATGTCTTATCTCGTTCAATTTCGTACCATCCTTTTTATTCCTGGTATACATGCCATTATGATCCATGGCAGTCAGGCAGCCTGCACGATTTGCGGCGTACCGTCTGTTTTGTATATGCAGATATTTTACCACACAACCGGTCATCGATAAAGACCGCTGCACCTTTTACATTGTATATGCACTGCGCGCACAAAAAATCCCGCTGCAGCATCACCGTAGCATATCACAATGTGCCAAGCGGGATCTTTATTCATGATATTACATAGCGAATCCTACTATCAGATAGCATATAACAGTCGCTACTCCGGCCATACAAGCATATGGCAGAGTCGTTGTCATGAGGTCGAGGCTCTTGATCTGACAGCCCTGTGCACACATGATGACGCCGTCGCCGTAAAGGCATGTATTGCTTCCGAATGCAGCGCCTGAGAATACTGCAGCTGATGTAACGATCGGGTCTACACCCATTGCATTTGCAAGAGGTATAACGATAGGTATTATGATCGCAGCCAGATCCCAGAAGCATCCTGTAGCATAAGCATATATACCGCATACGATGAATACGACTGCCGGCAGGAACCCGCCTTTCATGACAGGTTCAGTTATGGATATTACATAATCTGCCAGTCCAAGATCTATATTTGCATTCTGCACCGAAAAAGCAAGTACTGACAGAACAAACACGAATCCCATCGACATAACACCGTCAAAGCATGCAGTCAGCAGATCCTTGAAGCTCATTTTCTTCTCTATCAGATAAAGTATGAACGCTACTGCAACTCCTGCGGCTGATCCCATAAGAACGTCAGCCAGCAGTGCCACTATGATCATGACGATCAGCGGTATGAGGAAATTCCACGGATGAGCTTTCCTGTTTTCTTCCGGATCGCTGCTTTCATTCTTTGCACTTTCAACAAGCTCGGGATCAGTTCCCTCAGGGAATACATCTCCCAGCGTCTCGTACCTTTCATATGCCTTCTTCATAGGTCCGATCTTAGGTATAACACCCAGGATCTGGAGGATACATATGATGACTGCGAACCACGCATAAAATGCCAGCGGCAGACCATGGATATATGCAGCCATCGAAGAACCGTTGATCTCGACACCCTGATCTCCCATCAGTGCTGCGAAATATACAGCCCATGATGAGAGCGGTATCAGCAGACACACAGGAGCTGCCACCGTATTCACTACATATGCCAGCTGCTGTCTTGGTATACCCAGCTTGTCCGTTATCCCTTTCATCGTCGTACCTACAGCCAGGTTGTTGAGATAGTCATCAATGAATATCACAACACCCAGGATAAAGGTTCCGAACAGAGCCGTCTTCCTGGTCTTGATAAATTTTCCCGCCCAGTATCCGAAATCTGTTACTGCACCTGTCTTCTCATACAACATTATCAGTATGCCGAACAATGCGATAACGATGAGCAGCCACTGAAGCGATTCATTGCTGAATGCGGCATAAATGTTGTCGAAGAATGAACCTGCAAAGCCTTTCGGGCCTTTCCCCAGGATCATTGCCGCCATTGCCAGCCCGCATGTCATGGCAAACAGCGTACGCTTCGTAGTAACAGCGATAACCAGTATCGTTATTACCGGAAGCACACATAAAATTCCATACTCCATAAAAAATCTTTCTCCTCTCTTAAAACAGTGATTCATATTAACATCTTAAAAATGCCTGCGACATCTATCATCATTTTTGACATGCTTACTGCCTGTCTTCATAAACTATACGTCCATCCATCATCGTAAGGACTGCTTTCCTGTCAAGAAGCTTTTCCGGCTCCTCATCGAAAATCCTCCCGTTTATGACTGCTATATCAGCCAGCTTGCCAGGTTCAAGCGAACCTGTTTTATCTTCAACGCCCATGCCATATGCTCCCATATATGTGTAGCCATGGAGCGCATCAAAAATATCTATTTTTTCATTGATATCCGCGCCTATTTCATTGCCTTCAAGATCCAGTCTTGTAACGGCTACGTACATATTGTGGAACGGATCGATCTCAACGATCGGAAAATCCGTACTGAGAGACACCTTTGCTCCGGCATCGTAAAATGATTTCAGAGGCTGACTCCTGAACCATCTTCTCTCTCCAAGCGCATCCAGCATGAATTTCTCAGTGCAGAGATAATAATGTGCTGGCTGCTTGTTTGCCATGACATCAAGCTCTGCAAATCTCGGATAATCTTCATCTTCTACGAGTTCTACATGTTCTATACCATTTCTGAGACCATGTCTGCCGTTTGCTTTTATCGAAGCCTCGAATGCATTCAGTGCCATTCTCGTACTTCCGTCTCCTGTGCAGTGTATCCTTACCGGATAGCCTTCAGCATTGGCTTTTGTTATGATATCGCTCAAGGCTTCCTGTGTGAATATCGGTGTAGCATTGAACTCCGGATCTTCCGGCTTATCATTGTACGGTGCATTGAGTACTCCCGTATGAGCGTCTATGACTCCGTCACCATATGCTTTGAGTCCCGGCATGATGACATAGCCATCGCTGTATTCCTCCATCAGTTCCTTCGCACGGCTGAAATCTCCCGTCTTTCCTATCGAAGGATATACGTACATCCTGACGTCCAGGTCGCCTGCCTGTTCCATTTCTCTGTAAAGTTCAAAACCTTTGGGCTCTTTTTCTATCTCAAGTTCATTTGAAACATCTCCTGCAGCAGTGATGCCGAAACTGCTGTATATCCCCAGTGAATGCTTGATCAGTTTCTTTGCCTGAGTCTTGTCTATATTGAGCAGCATGAAAAATACAGGATCCGAACCCATATGATACAGCATACCTGTGAGCTCTCCATTTTCGTCTTTCCTCACGTAAATCTCTTTTTCTTTAGTTATGCTTTCTTTGGTGTATCCGAACATCTCCAGTGCCCTGGAATTTACCCAGCAGAGCCATCCGTCAGCTGTACTGAGACAGATAGGGATCTCTGTGGATATCTCGTCCAGCATCTCCTTGCGCGGCAGTTCATTGTTGTCCCATGCAGAGACCATCCAGCCCGAGGCTACCAGCAGACTCGTTTCCGGATTTTTTTCGAGATAATCTTTTACCATCGCAGCACATTCCTCTGCTGATTTCGTACCTTCCAGGCTCAGATCATTATCATGCATCATTGCGCCCATAGTGACATGTACATGATTGTCTATGATCCCCGGCATTATCAGCTTATCCCTGTATTCATATACTTCAGTATCTTTTCCTATATATCCGTCTATCTCATCATCACCGGCCACAGCGATTATCCTGTTTCCGGAGACTGCAACACCTCCGCTGATTATTTCATTGCTTACACCGGTATATATGACATTACTTTTGAGAACTTTATCTGCTATCATTTCAAACTCCTTCCATATATGATACACTATCCATTCTGCTCACAAAAAATTTCGCTGCAGCGCTTTGCAGCGCTGAGCGAAATTCGATCTTGCAGTTGAATCCGATACGTCATGCGAATCGTCGTCACGCCGCCATCGTCTTGATTATCACTATGATAAAGACGACTATGTATGCGACCGCTTCAGCCAGGATTACCAGTTTCAATATATTGACGATCTTGCTTTTACCGGCATTCCTGTTTCTTATGATCGAGAACACGAGAAGTGCCGCAACAATTATTCCGAATATCAGTGCTAAGAAAAGTATCATCATTGTTATGTTCCTCCAATTAACGCTGTTACCTTTTCTGCTGGTAACTTATTAATAATACCAGAGAATTATGTTGATTTCCAGTATAATTCGAAAATTGTTTTTTCACCGATATCCTGTCGGCCTGCTGCATCAGTCAAGCGGTTCATAGTCGAGCACTGCATCCTGCTGCTTGAGCTTCACAGCCTTCAGGAACACGCGCGCCGTATCCATGCATGTCATTACCGAGATGCCTCTCTCGATAGCCTTTCGTCTTACCGGGAAGCTTTCTCTTTCCTTTCGGTTCGCAACTACAGGAATGTTTATTACGAGAGCGATCTTCTCGTCGCTCTCACTGTCATGGTTCATGATCCACTTCTGCGCCGTATCGTAATCCATCGGCTCTACAGGTATGTCATGCGCCATGATGAATTCTATCGTGTCATCAGTCGCATAGAGACGGAATCCTGCCTCTGCATAGTCCCTCAGGATGTCTGCCGTATATGTGTTCTGCTCAGACTCCTTGAGCGTCACGAAAACGTTTCCGTTCGTCGGTATGCTCATTCCTGCACCGAGGAAACCCTTGTAGATCGCCTTGTCCAGATCTTTGTCTATTCCGAGCACTTCGCCTGTCGACTTCATTTCAGGTCCGAGAGCGATGTCCATGTCGGTAAGTTTTGCACTCGAGAACACCGGAACCTTTACGGCGTACTCTTCAGTCTTTTTGTAAAGGCCTGTGCCGTATTCGCTGTCTCTGAGCTTATGGCCCAGCATAGCTGCAACTGCAAGCTTTACCATAGGAACTCTTGTCACCTTGCTCAGGATAGGCACTGTACGCGACGCTCTAGGGTTCACTTCTATGACGTAGATCTTCTTTCCGTCATATGCGTACTGGATGTTCACAAGACCCACCACATTGAGGGCCTTCGAGATCCTCTTCGTGTAGTCTTCGAGAGTCTTTTCCACTTCCTCTGAAAGCGAATAGTTCGGATATACCGAAATACTGTCTCCGGAGTGTACGCCTGCCCTTTCCACGTGCTCCATGATGCCCGGGATCAGGATGTCTTCGCCGTCTGCTATAGCATCGACTTCGATCTCCTTGCCCTGGATATACTGGTCTATCAGAACAGGATGCTCTGTCGAAAGCGATACGGCTTCCTTCAGATATCTCTTGAGCTCTACATCGTTGTATACGACCTGCATAGCACGTCCGCCTATTACATATGACGGTCTTACCACGAGCGGATACCCGAGCTTTCTGACTGCTGCGAATGCGTCTTCCTCGCTCGTTACAGCAACACCTTCAGGCACTGCTATGCCGAGCTCGTCAAGGAGTTCGCAGAATTTTTCTCTGTCCTCAGCCAGGTCAATATTGCTGTATGATGTTCCTAGTATGTTTATGCTTCGGCTGCTGAGTTTTTCAGCGAGGTTCAGCGATGTCTGTCCGCCGAACTGTATGATAACTCCCTGAGGACGCTCTCTCTTGATAACGTTCATAACGTTGTCTATATGCAGCGACTCGAAGTACAGCTTGTCCGATGTATCGAAGTCGGTACTTACTGTCTCAGGGTTGTTGTTCATGATTATCGCTTCGTATCCGAGTTCCTTGATGGCCCATACGCCCTGTACGCAGCAGTAGTCGAACTCGATACCCTGTCCTATCCTTATCGGACCTGAACCTATTACCAGTATCTTTTTCTCGTGGCTCCTTACGCTCTCATCCTCTTCATCGTAGCATGAATAGTAGTAAGGCGTCAGCGCATCGAACTCTCCGCCACAGGTATCTACCATCTTGTATACAGGATAGATATCGTTATATACTCGTATATCCTGCAGAACGTCTCTTGTCGTTCCCGAAAGAGTGATGATATCCGTATCAGTGAAGCCTCTCGACTCTGCCTCGTATACCATTTCCTTGGTCAGCGGCTCTGTCTGCAGTCTGTTCTCCAGATCGATTATTCCTCTGATCTTGTTGAGGAACCATCTGTCTATCTTCGTCAGATTGTAAAGATCCTCGACTGTCATCAGCTCTCTTCTCATGACTTCCGCGATGCAGAATATCCTCTCGTCATCGCACGCCTTGAGCTTTTCCACGAGGTCAGCATCGTTCAGACCTGAAACGAACGGTATGTGCAGACCGTCGCACTTGATCTCGATCGATGTGAGCGCCTTGAGCAGCGCGCTCTCGAATGTCCTGTCTATGGACATTACCTCGCCCGTAGCCTTCATCTGTGTGCCGAGCTTTCTCGATGCTGTCCTGAACTTGTCGAAAGGCCATTTCGGGAACTTTACGACAACGTAGTCGAGCGTAGGCTCAAAGCACGCGCTCGTCGTCTGTGTAACGTAGTTCGAGAGCTCGTCCAGGTTGTATCCGATGGCGATCTTCGCTGCTATCTTTGCGATCGGATATCCTGCAGCCTTCGATGCGAGTGCTGACGAACGGCTTACTCGAGGGTTTACCTCTATTACTATGTATTTTCCCGTGTCAGGATCGAGTGCGAACTGCACGTTGCATCCGCCTTCGATCTCGAGGTTTCTTATGATCTTTATCGAAGCATCTCTGAGCATCTGATACTCAGCGTCTCTGAGAGTCTGGGTAGGTGCGACTACGATACTGTCGCCTGTATGCACTCCTACAGGGTCAAGGTTTTCCATGCTGCATATTATGATGCAGTTGTCACGGCTGTCTCTGATGACTTCATACTCGATCTCCTTCCAGCCTGCAACCGACTTTTCGAGCAGGATCTGACCGATCGCGCTGTTTTCCATTCCCTTGACGCAAAGAAGCTCCAGCTCCTTCTTGTTTTCCGCGATACCGCCGCCTGTTCCACCGAGCGTATACGCAGGTCTTATGATAACAGGGAATCCTTCTTTTTCAACGAAATCATAGCATTCATCCATCGATGTCGCAATGACACTGCTCGGTATAGGTTCGCCTATATCCTGCATCAGCGTCTTGAATTCTTCTCTGTCTTCTGCTCTTTTGATGCTTTCTTTATTTACACCCAGCAGAGCCACGCCGTACTTTTCGAGGATGCCCTTGCTTTCCAGCTCCATAGCCAGGTTCAGCCCTGTCTGTCCGCCGAATCCTGCCAGTATGCCGTCAGGTCTCTCCTTTGCAAGGATCTGTTCGAGAGCTTCTTCAGTGAGCGGCTCCATGTAGACCTTGTCTGCGATCCCCTTGTCTGTCATGATCGTTGCAGGGTTGCTGTTTACCAGTATAGTCTCTATGCCTTCTTCCCTGATGGCCTTGCATGCCTGAGTTCCCGCATAGTCGAATTCCGCAGCCTGTCCTATAACGATCGGGCCGGAACCGATGATAAGTATTTTTTTCAGATATGGCTTCTTAGGCATTGATTCTGTCCCCTTTCATCATGTTTATGAATTTATCGAAAAGATATCCCGTATCGTTTGGTCCGGGTGATGCTTCCGGGTGGAACTGCACTGAAAATACAGGCAGGTCTCTGTGCTCTATACCCTCTACCGTTCCGTCGTTGAGATTGAGGTGTGTGATCTCCATTCCCTTGAGGATTATGCTTTCATACTGAACGGCGAATCCGTGGTTCTGCGATGTTATGTACGAGCGCTTCGTATTCTTGTCGAACACACCGTGGTTGCCTCCGCGGTGTCCGTACTTGAGTTTGTATGTCTTTCCTCCGAATGCGAGCGCGAGCACCTGGTGGCCCATGCATATGCCGAACATAGGTGCCTCATTCGCACTGATCAGCTTCTTCACTTCTTCTATGGCCTCTGCTGCTTCCTCCGGATCTCCGGGGCCGTTCGTCAGGAATATGCCGTCCGGCTTTCCTGCCAGTATAGTCTCGGCCGATGTTCCGTAAGGATATATCGTAAGGTCGCAGTTTCTTTCGCGCAGGCATGTCAGTATGTTGCCCTTTACACCGAAGTCCATCACAGCGACGCTGAACGGTTTTTCATCCGAGTCTGCAAGGCTCTTCAGCTCTACTTTCTCTTTGACGCCGACTTCTTTCATCCAGTCGCCTCTGAGCTCTGCCTCCGCACATCTCCTGGCAGCTTCGCTGATCGAGATGCCTTCTGTGCTTATCACGCACTTGACTGTTCCCTTGTTTCTTATCTTCTTGGTTATCTGTCTTGTATCGACTCCGAACACTCCCGGGACCTCCATGTTCCTGAGCCATTCATCTATCGTCATTATGCTGTTGCTGTTCGACGGCGCATCGCACAGATCCTTTACGACAACTCCGAAAGCGTGCACTTTCTCCGATTCGTTATCGATCCTGCTTATGCCGTAATTTCCGATCAGCGGATATGTCATGTTTATTATCTGGCCCTTGTACGACGGGTCAGTGAGTATTTTCTGATATCCTGTCATCGATGTATTGAATACGAGTTCTCCGACAGCTGTTCCCCTGAATCCGAATCCGTGACCCTTGAACACGGTCCCGTCTTCCAGGTAGATCAAACCTTCCATTTTTTCAATCGTCTTAATCATAATCCTATGCCTTATCTCCTTACACACTAGATCCACAGCATTTCTGCCATCAGTAAATAATTATACACTGTTATAAATGTTTATGCAACATTATTCATCGTTTTTTTTGAAATATACACCAGCATGTCATTCCCGTTCCGCCGGGGCCTGCCTTTTCAGCTGTGCTCCTTCGAGGTATCCACGTTCATATACACCGAAGCTCCCGATGCTGCCAGCTTTCCGGTCCTCCCGCTGTATGCCTCGCACGTCAGCTGGGTTATCCTTCTGCCTGCCGCGATCGCCTTAGCCGTCACGAGGAGCGTATCGCCTACCTTTACGGGACGTATATATTTTACATCAAGACTTATCGTCGGTGCAAAGTTTTCTTCTGCATAAAACCTGGCAAGCGCAGCTATCGTCAGATCGAATGCCGTGCATATCATTCCGCCGTGCATATCGCCGACGCGGTTTGCCTGCCACGGCTGTACAGGAAATGCAAATGTTATCGTGCGGTCCTCGAATGAGCAGCCCGCTGCTTCTGATCGCATCATCCCGTTTATCCGGTCTTTCTGGTCCTCGTTGTTTTCTCGCAGTGTCTTTTCTACAAAGGCTTCCAGCCTCAGCTGCCCGGCTGTTTTTTTCTCCGGCATTACACGCCTCCTTCCTGAATATCCTGCATTTTCTATGTATCATATATCACAGGCGGTTTCACCTGATAACATCCTCCATCGTATAGCTTCCCGGTGCTTTTCCTTCCATGAAAAGTGCAGCGTCACATGCTCCCGAGGCATAGCAGTTCCAGTCATACGCATCGTGTGATATTTCCAGCTTTTCACCCATACATCCGAATATGACCGTATGCGTGCTCGGCGTGTTGCCTGCTCTCACCGAATGGAATGTTATATCATCGTACGACTTGTCCGGCGACTTTGCCGCCATCTCCTCCGCAAACTCTATCGCCGTGCCGCTCGGTGCGTCTTTCTTTGTCTCGCTGTGCATGTCGATTATCTCTATCCTGCACTTGTCTCCCAGCTTTGCAGCAGCCTGTCCCAGCAGTTCTTTCATCACATTCACGACGTATGAAGTATTTGACGCTTTCATCACCGGTATGACTTCCGCTGCTTCCAGTATCTGCTTCGTCTGCTCATCAGTAAAGCCTGTCGTTCCGCAAATGAATGCCTTTCCATGCCACCTGCAGCTTTCAAGCACCTTCATCGAAAGCTCGACTGTCGAAAAGTCTATCACCAGGTCGCATTCTCCTATTATCTTCTCTATGTCATCGTATACCAGCGCTCCCGCCTCAGTACCGAGACCTGCGGCAAGTCCTATATCAGTGCCGATATACTCTCGTCCCGGCGCGCCGACACCGCCGACGATCTCTATACCGTCCCTGTCATGAGCTGCGCGCACTATCAGGCTCCCCATACTGCCTCTTGGTGCTGTTATCACTGCTTTTACCATTTCCATATCCCTCCTGTCTGCAATCTCTGCCGCCTTCCGGCGCTCCGATCGTTCTGAGCATTCCGGGCGGCCTTCCTGACGAAAACTCAGTTCGGCTTCTGTTCGTTCACAGCGGTCTGCAGGAACTGTTCTATCGCCTTCACCGGCTCCTCTTTGTTTATCGTCAGCCGTATGAACGGCTCTTTGCCTCCGTTTATCATCATCTTTGCACCGTACTTCGCAACAAGTGCCGCCATGACAGGCTCTGTCAGCTTGACGTTTTCCCACAGTCCGAAAATGATCTTGTAGCCCTGCTGGGTTATTTCCTTCACTCCCAGCCTGCCTGCCATCGCTCTTATCTTCGATATCTTGACGAGGTTCATGGTATCCTTCGGTATGTCTCCGAATCTGTCGAGAAGCTCATCGACTATCTCCGCCTCGTCCTCGTCGCTTTCGATCATCGCTATCTTCTTGTACATCTGCAGTCTCAGCACTTCGTTTTCTATATATCGTTTCGGTATCACCGCCGGTATCGCCAGACTGAACGCCGTCTCTTCCGCCTGCGGCAGCGTTTCCTTGCCTTTTGCAGCATCGACGGCTTCTTCCAGCATCTTGCAGTAGAGCTCATACCCTATGCTGAGCATGTGCCCGGACTGTTCTGTGCCAAGTATGTTTCCGGCGCCGCGCAGTTCGAGGTCTTTCATCGCGATCCTGAACCCGGACCCGAACTCCGTGAACTCCCTGATAGCACGCAGGCGCTTTTCCGCGATCTCGCTCAGATTCCTGTCTTTCGTATACATCAGATATGCATACGCCATCCTGCCTGAACGCCCCACTCTGCCTCTCAGCTGATGGAGCTGCGCCAGTCCGAACCTGTCTGCATCCAGCACGATCATCGTGTTCACGTTCGGTATATCTATCCCCGATTCTATGATCGTCGTTGCGACCAGCACATTGTATTCGCCTTCCGAAAAATCTATTATTATATTCTCAAGCTGCTTTTCACGCATCTTGCCATGTCCGACGACTACATCGGCATCCGGCACCAGCGCTTCGATATCGCTGGCGACACGGTTTATCGACTCAACGCGGTTGTACAGCACGTATACCTGACCGCCTCTTGCCAGCTCCTTTTCTATCGCTTCTCTTATCACGAAATCGTCCTGCTCCATAACATATGTCTGGACAGGATATCTGTCTTCAGGCGGCTCCTCGATGACGCTCATGTCCTTAACACCTGACAGAGACATGTGCAGCGTCCTCGGTATCGGGGTAGCCGACAGCGTCAGCACGTCCACATTAGTCTTCAGCTGCTTGAGCCTTTCCTTGTGCTTCACGCCGAATCTCTGCTCCTCATCTATCACCAGCAGACCGAGATCCTTGAACTTTACATCTTCAGACAGCAGTCTGTGCGTTCCTATCACCATGTCGACGCTGCCGTTCTCAAGGCCTTCTATTATGCGTTTCTGCTGTGCTGCGCTCTTGAACCTCGACATCATCTCGACCTTGAACGGGAATTTTTCAAAGCGATCTTTCATCGTGTAGTAGTGCTGGTTCGCCAGAAGCGTCGTCGGCACGAGCACCGCCGCCTGTTTTCCGTCAGCCACGCATTTGAAAAGAGCCCTGGCGGCAACTTCGGTCTTGCCGAATCCGACGTCTCCGCACAGCAGTCTGTCCATCGGCGAATCCTTTTCCATGTCGCCTTTTATCTCATCCACGCATCTGAGCTGGTCATCGGTCTCGGCATACGGGAAGCTGTCCTCGAATTCATGCTGCCAGACCGTATCCTCCGAGAAGGCATAGCCTTTTTCGTTCATCCTCGCTGCCGACACGCGTATCAGTTCCTCAGCCATATCGTTCACGGCTTTCTGCGCTCTCGCCTTGGTCTGCTTCCACTCGCTGCCGGAAAGCTTGTTCAGTCTTGGCGTCACGCCATCTCCTCCGACGTACTTCTGGAGCATCCCCAGCTGATCCACCGGGATGTAAAGCGAGTCCTCACCTGCATACTTTACTTTGAGGTAATCCTTCTTCACCCCCTGGACGACCAGCTGCTCTATGCCCATGAACTTGCCGATACCGTGGCTTTCATGAACTACATAGTCGCCTTCCTGCACGTCCGAGAAGCTCTTGATCTGAGAGCCTGCTGAGCGTTTCGAGCGTTTTTTCTTCCTGCGGCTGCCGCCGAAAATATCGCCTTCCCAGATATAGCACTCTTTCCTGTCACAGAGCTCCATGCCTGCCGTCAGTACACCTTTTCTGACCGACGCCTTTCCTGTCAGATTTTCATGTGTCAGGAACTCCTGCACGCTTTTCATCCGCTCGTCGCTGCTACAGACGATCGTAACGGTGTACCCTCGCGCAGCATAGTTTTCCAGCTCGGTTTTGAGGATATCCATCCTGCCGTTGAAGACAGGAGCCTGCCTGCATTCCACATTTATCAGCTCTTTGAGGAACGGCGCCTTTTTTATCGTGCTGACGAACGGCGTCAATATATAGCCTTCCTTTTCATAGAGCCTGAAATAATCGGCCTGGCCGGACATCGATGCGAAATCCTCTCCGATGCCTCTGCCTGCCGCAAGTATCGCGTCTATATCGTCCGCACGTTCTTTTTCATATGCCTCCAGTGTCTCGAGGATCCTGGCAGGATCGTCTATGAAAAGCTGCGGATCGTCCATGTAGTCCCAGATGTACATTGTCTCGTCATAAAAATAATTTATGAACTTTTCCATGTACTGCAGGTTTATCATGCTCTCCGTGTATTCCAGAAGCTGCTGCTTTCGCTGTTTGAGGTTGTATACGGTCTCGCTGCTGCCCTCTTTCTTTTCGAGAGCCTTTATGCGCCTGTCATACGCTCTGGTGATCCTCTTTCCGGCAGCCTCGAACACTTCGTGATCCTTTGCTATATGAGAACACGGATATACCGATATATCGCTGAGCGCCTCTATCGAGCGCTGCGTGAGGCTGTCGAATGTCCTTATCGAGTCTACTTCCGTGTCGAACAGCTCCACTCTGTACGGATCGTCACTGTCCGGCGTGAAGATGTCTATTATTCCGCCTCTGATGCTGTATTCTCCGCGGCTTTCTATCATTGAGACCCGCTCGTATCCCATCAGAGTCAGACGCCTTTTTATCTCTTCGGGATCTGCGTCTTCCCCGAGCTTCAGCCTGAGTACATTCTCTTCGAATATCTCTCTGGGCGGCAGCTTTTTCACCGCACCCGTAACGGGAGCGATCACTATGCATTCCTCGCCTGCAGTGACAGCGCGCAGCACTTTCATGCGTTCCAGCAGATCATCATTGCTTCTCGCTTCATACTGCAGGAAAGTCTCTTCCTCCTGCGGCAGTATGTAGATATTGCGCGTATTAAAAAAAGAAAGGTCCGCTGCCAGTCGTTTCGCTCTGTTAAAAGTAGAAACAACAATAAGACTCTGACCTTTTTTCTCATTGATTAAATCTGATATGATCGGTGCGACGCAACCTTCAGCTGCACCTGTAATGTTGATCATTCCCTTTTCTGCCACTTGATCCCTCACACTGATAAACGCACACCGGCGCCCGCATCGCCTATTCCGCCTTGTCGCGTGCCGGCGCCTTTGCTTTTACATTATATTCATTCATAGCTCTGTCTATACCCTTTTCAAGTATGCAGAGCACCGCGTCTGCCGCCTTGTCGACAGCCTCCGCGATAACGTCCTTTTCCTGACTTGCGACCTTGCCTATCACGAAATCCTTCCAGTCGAGCCCGCCGCTCTTGCCGATGCCGATCCTCACTCTCGGGAAATCTCCGGATCCGAGATGCGAGATCACCGATTTCATTCCGTTATGACTTCCGGCGCTGCCTTTTTTCCTCACGCGTATCGAGCCTGTCTCGAGATCGAAGTCATCATATATCACTATGACGTCTTCAAGATCCACATCGTAATAATCCACTACTTCTCTGACCGATTCGCCGCTGAGGTTCATGTAGGTCTGAGGCTTCACAAGAAGGGCCTTCCGGCCGGAGATCCTTCCCTCTCCGACCAGAGCCCTGTGCTTCATCCTGTTTACACTTATGCCGCATTTCTCAGCTATGCGGTCCACGACGAGAAACCCCATATTGTGCCGCGTATTTTCATATTTTTTTCCGGGATTCCCCAGTCCTGCAATAACAAACATTAACGTCCGTTCCTTTCATCTGTCCGCCGCATCTTCCGGCATAAAACTAGTCGAAGAGTTTGCTTATCGAATCGTTTGTAAATACTCTTGTCATCGCCTCTGCGAACAGCGGTGCAACAGAAAGCATCTTCATCTTTTCTATCTTCTTTTCTTCAGGGATCGGCAGTGTGTTGAGGAGGATCAGCTCTTCTATAGCCGAGTTTTCTATCCTCTCTATTGCCGGGCCTGAAAGCACTGCATGTGTAGCACATGCTCTTACGCTTGCAGCGCCCATTTCCTTGAGCGCATTTGCCGCATTCGTTATAGTTCCTGCTGTATCTATCATATCATCGACGAGTATGCAGTTCTTGCCTTCGATATCTCCGATGATGTTCATTATCTCGCTCTTGTTAGGCTCAGGTCTTCTCTTGTCAACTATAGCGATAGGAGCATTGAGCGGCTGAGCCATGTTTCTTGCTCTAGTAACGCTTCCGTGGTCAGGAGAAACGACTACCACGTTGTCCATGTTTTCTTCCATGAAATGCTTAGTCAGTATAGGCATGCCTACGAGGTGATCCACAGGGATGTCGAAGTAACCCTGTATCTGAGCTGCATGCAGATCCATAGTCAGCACTCTGTCTGCACCTGCCGCCATCAGAAGGTTTGCAACCAGCTTTGCTGTGATCGGATCTCTGGCCTTTGCTTTTCTGTCCTGTCTCGCATATCCGTAGTAAGGGATAACTGCATTGATCCTTCCTGCAGATGCGCGCTTCATTGCATCTATCATGATAAGAAGCTCCATGAGATTGTCGTTTACCGGATCGCATGTCGACTGTACTATATAGCAGTCAACGCCTCTTACCGATTCCCACAGATTAACAGATATCTCTCCGTCACTGAATTTGTTTACAGTAGCTCTTCCAAGAGGTTTTCCCATTATCGATGTGATCTCTTCTGCAAGCTCCAAGTGAGAGTTGCCTGCAAATACCTTGTAGTTTGAAAATGCACTGTTTTTCATTTGTTTCTCCTACCTCAACTTTCTGTTCAACTGATGTTTATTTTTTTAAGATGCCTTTTTTCTCTACCCAGCCTTCCAGCGTCCTGCCTTTGGCTCTGGCTACGTAAAGCGCACCATCCGGTACGTCTTCTGTTATCGTGCTGCCTGCCGCTATGTATGCGTCTTTTCCAACGTGCACAGGTGAAACCAGGTTCACGTTGCAGCCGATGAATGCTCCGTCCTCGACGACTGAACGGTATTTTCTGCTTCCGTCGTAGTTCACGAACACGACTCCGCATCCGAGATTCACGCGCTCGCCGACGTCGGAATCTCCCACATATGTAAGGTGCGCCGCTTTCGCGCCGTCACCAAGCTTTGAATTCTTTATCTCTACGAAATCTCCCACCTTGCAGCCGTCTCCGACTTCACTGTTCGGTCTGAGATATGCAAACGGTCCCACTGAAGTACCGCTGCCGACTTTGCTTTCCAGTATCACAGAGCTCTGGATCGACGTGTCGTCTCCGATCACGGAATCCTTTATCCTGCTGTTCTGTCCGATCGTGCAGTTTTCACCGATCGTCACATCGCCTTCGATAACTACGCAGGGATATATCACAGTCCCGGCCCCTATCGTCACGCCTTCTTCTATATATGCGGTCCTGATATCTATGAACCTGACGCCGGCTTCCAGATAGTCCAGATTTCTGCTTATACGCTGTCTCTCAAGTTTTTCGTATTCTTTTATATCCATAAAGCTCTCTCCTTAAAACCTCTTGTCTTTTTCGAGGATCATCTCTCCGACTTTATATATGTCTCCGGCACCCATCGTTATGACCAGATCTCCCGGTTCCGCATTGTTGTATACGAAGTTCGCGATTTCCTCAAAGTCGCTGAAGAAATAAACGTCCTTCGCCGGATCCTCTTCCTTTATCCTGTTCATCAGGCTCTTCGAGCTTATCTTGTATATGTTCTTCTCTCTTGCCGCATATATCTCTGCGAGCACGACCTTGTCCGCATCTGTGAATGAAGTCGCAAAGTCATCCAGCAGCGCCATCGTTCTCGTATATGTGTGCGGCTGGAACAGACACCACATATGATTGTGCTTCATCTTCTTCACCGCTGACAGCGTAGCCTTTATCTCCGTCGGATGATGAGCATAGTCGTCTATGATCTTTATATTGTTCGCGGTCTTGCCGAGAACATCGAAACGTCTCTGTATACCGTTGAAGTTTTCGAGAGTCCTGACCATGCTGTCAACATCGACACCCAGGATATGCCCGCATGCAAAAGCAGACAGCGCATTCAGCACATTGTGTTCTCCCGGTACCGACAGCGCTATGCGGCACAGCTCCTTCCCTCCATGGTTGACTGTGAATCTCGGCATGCCTTCATTGTCAAAGTCTATGTCAGATGCAAAATAGTCGCAGCTTTCGCCGAGTCCGAACGTTACGGCATTCGGAAGTCCTTCGATCACGCTCTTTACAAACGGGTTTGCGTCATATGCGATGACCGCTCCGTCCGAAGGCACGAGTTTCGCGAACTTGTCAAAAGAGCTTGCTATATGCTCGACATCCTTGAAATAGTCGAGATGGTCTGAATCTATGTTCAGGATTATCTCGATCTTCGGCTTGAGGTTAAGGAAGCTGTCCATGTACTCGCATGCTTCCGTAACGAAATACTCGTTCTCTCCTATATAAACATTGCCGTCTATCTCTGCGAGATTTCCACCGACCAGGATAGTAGGCTCTTTCTGTGCTTCCTTTAAAATCAAAGAAACCATAGAAGTCGTTGTAGTCTTGCCGTGTGTTCCCGAAACAGCTATGCTGTTCCTGTACTCGTCCATCAGCACTCCGAGTGCCTGTGCTCTCGTTATCGCGGGTATCCCGCGTTCATCGGCTCTGGCAAGTTCAGGATTGTCCCTCCCTATCGCCGAAGAGTAGATCACGAGATCCACATCGTCTACATTTTTCGCTCTATGGCCTAAATATATTCTGGCTCCCTGTTCGATGAGCCTTTCTGTCATTTCACTTTCTCTCATATCTGATCCGGAAACCTCATATCCTCTTGACAGGAGTATCTCCGCTATCGCAGATAGTCCGATACCACCGATCCCGATGCAGTGGATCTTCTTATAATCAGGCAAATTAATCATTCCTGCGCCTCCTCAGTTATAGATAAAACGATTATATCATATTTGGCTTTAAAAATGCGCCTTATTTGCAAAAAAACACATTTGACAACAAATGCGAATGATATTATTATATTTTCAATAATAGTTCGTTTTATTTGTGTGTTCACATTCTGGAGGTGTATATGAAAAGGAGTCACAGAGTCGGAGCTATCTGCCAGATACTGACCGAATCACCGGAGCGCGTCTTTAATCTTAAATATTTCTGCGACAGGTTCTCTGCAGCAAAATCAAGCATCAGCGAGGATATCAGCGCTGCAAAGGAAGCTGTCGAAGCTACCGGTTACGGATATATCGAAACGATACCCGGCGCCGCAGGCGGAGTCAAATACGTGCCGGACATTTCGCCGGAACGGGCTGCGGAAGTGCAGCAGCATCTCTGTGATCTGCTCAGGGAAGACGGCCGCATCCTCGGCGGAGGTTTCCTGTATACTTCAGACATAATGTACGATCCTGCTATCGTAAAAGACATGGCGCGCATCTTTGCAAAAAAATTCAGAGAGTCCGGAGCGAACTATGTTGCTACGATAGAAACGAAAGGCATCCCTGTGGCATTCATGACCGCACAGCTTCTCAACCTGCCCGTCGTAGTTGTCAGAAGAGAAACGAAGATATCGGAAGGTGCTACGGTCAGCATCAATTATTTTCCCGGCTCGTCGGAAAGACTTCAGAAAATGTCTATTTCCAAAAGAGCTGCAGCCCCCGGTTCCAAGGCGCTCATCATCGATGACTTCATGCGCGGCGGCGGCAGCATAAAGGGCATCGTCGAAATACTGTCAGAGGTGGATATCGAAGTCGTGGGGATCGGGGTAGCTATCGTAAACACCAAACCTGAGAAGAAAAAAGTCAGTGATTATTTTCCTATCGTATATCTCGGAGATGTAGATGAAAATAACAAGTTTGTGGAGGTAATTCCTAATTGTCAGATTTTTTAAAATAATGCTTGTTTATATGATTATTCTATTATATAATACTATCGTTAAAATCAAAACATAATACAACGGCATGAAAGGCGGTAACTACACATGAACATTACTGACGTAAGAATCCGAAAAATCAACGATGAAAGTAAAATGAAGGCAGTAGTCTCGATTACATTTGACGATGAATTTGTTGTACACGATATCAAGATCATCGAGGGCCAGAACGGTCTGTTCATTGCTATGCCCAGCAGAAAAATGGGAGAAGGAGACTTCAGAGATATCGCCCATCCTCTTGTTTCAGAAACAAGGAACAAGATCAGAGATGCCATATTCGCAGAATACGACAAAGTTTTAGCTCAGAAAGCTGTTGAAGATGCAGCTGCCGCTGACCTCTAGGTGCCCTGTATTTCCGGGTATAAAATTATAACTGATGACAAAAAAGACCTGATGCATCAACGCACCGGGTCTTTATTTTGTTTCTGCCTATCCGATCACCTTTACCATGATAAGATTTGTCGTGCCTGATACCTGCAGCGGCATTCCCGCGCTGAAAACCACGGTATCGCCTTTTTCCACGAATCCATACTTCTCAGCTTCCCGTGCAGCATCCACCATCAGCGCATCCCAGTCGCTGCTGAAATCCGTAAGCACCGGGAAGACGCCGCGAGTCAGTGACTGCTGATGATAAGTCTTCTCTACAGGGGTAGCCGCGATTATCTTCTCGACAGGCTTGTACTTCGACATCATTTCAGCGGTATATCCCGATGTCGTCACCGCGATTATAGCCTTTGCCTTTATATCTTTTGCCGTAGTGCACGCCGCATGTCCTATCGCATTCGCGATATCCTTTTCATCCGATTCGACTTCCAGGAACTTGTACTGGTTCACTTCCTCAGCATCTATCTCCGCCTGGTGGACGATCTTTGCCATGGCCTGCACAGTCTCTACCGGGAACATCCCCGCAGCGCTTTCCCCCGAAAGCATCACAGCCGACGTCCCGTCGAACACCGCATTTGCCACATCTGTTATCTCCGCTCTCGTAGGCGACGTGCTCGTCGTCATCGACTCGAGCATCTGCGTTGCCGTTATTACAGGCTTGCCTGCCCTGCAGCATTCCTTGATGAATTTCTTCTGTATACCGGGCAGCTTTTCAAAATCGACTTCCACGCCCATGTCGCCGCGAGCCACCATTATCCCATCGGACAGATCCAGGATCTCTGCAAAGTTCGCTATGCCTTCGGTATTTTCTATCTTCGAAATGATCTTTATCTTTTCCCCGCCGTTGTCATTGAGCAGCTTCCTGAGCGCGCGTACGTCATCGCCGCTTCGAACGAACGACGCCGCCACGTAGTCCACGTCCATCTCGATACCGAACAGTATGTCGCTTCTGTCCGCTTCACTGATGTATTCGAGATCGAGCGATTTATTAGGTATATTGACGCCTTTTCTGTTGCTGATCTTCCCGCCGGAGATCACTCTGCAGATGACGTCTGTATCCGTAGTGTCCGTCACTTCCATTCTGATACGGCCGTCATCGATCAGTATGACCGTCCCGGCTTCCACCTGTGTCGGCAGCGCCTTGTAGGTGGTGTCTGCGCGCTGTGCGGTCCCCATACATTTTTCTGACGTCAGAACGAACGTGTCGCCGGCCTCCAGCATCTCGCTGCCGTTTTCAAAATCGCCGACTCTTATTTCCGGTCCCTTTGTATCGAGAAGTACCGCAGCAGGCACTCCGAGTTCGTCTCGTACTTTCCTGAAGGTTTCGATGGTCTTTCTGTGGCCCTCATGCGTTCCATGAGAAAAATTCAGCCGCGCCACATTCATGCCCGCTTCCAGCATTGCCTTCATTGTTTTTTCATCCTTGCTCGCAGGTCCCAGAGTACATACGATCTTAGTCTTTTTAAGCATAAAATCCACCTTCCTTTTCTGCCTGTATATATCTGAGGCCGCACTGTCGCTCTATATGCTGACATGCGGCCGCTGTTTCCATTATCTTAAACAGTCCCGACTCATCAGGATCAGTAATAAAATCCTGTTCCCGGGTCTGAATACTCGGCCACTCTCGCCTCATAGGCATCCATTGCAGCTTCCTCAAAAGCCAGCTCCGGATCAGCTGCCCCGCACTGCCTCAGCACATATTTTGCAAAAGGCGGGTTGAGCACCAGCAGCGGTCCTATGACGTACGTAGCCATAAAATTATTGGCATGTATACCTTCTCCGCTTATATCAGGATTCAGTCCCGGACCTCTGTCCGTGATGAAAAGCGGATCAGCCTTGACCTTACCTTCTTCCCAGTACGAATGAGTGAACTGGCTCTTGTAGCCGACTATCTTCATCATCGCAGCCACATCACCGGTCTGCCCCTTGAACTCTCCGAGATACAGCGAATTGTATCTGTTCATCATATCTCTCTTAGTCACGAAGTCAAAGAAACCCATACATTCAACGACTGTGCCGTCGACATCCTCGATCCTCTTTCCAAAGACCTCCAGCGCGTTCCCGGTGATCAGGAAATTCACGCCGCGGCCTATGAGCTCTTCGATACGCTCTATATAAGCTGACAGCTTGTCTATCACGAGAAGCTGTGCGCTTTCCGTCATCGTGCCCATGTATATGAGATCCGGCTCCTCTGTCACAAACAGCGGTTCGTCCGTGATGGCCGTCTCCACGACCTCGATATCCGGCATCGATTTTTTAAGATATCCTATATTCTCAAGTTCACCGTACAGATTGCATATTTCCGGGAAAAGGACTTCTATTTTCATCTGTTTTTTCCTCCTTTTTCCTCTATGGTCTTCTTCACTTTAGCTGCCACCTTCGATCCCAGCGCGATCGAATCCGTTCCGTAAAGAACATATATATAGCTCTCTCCGTTCAGCTTCAGCTTGTCCGGAGTATCGAGCTCATCATCCGTGTACGAGATCTTTTCCTCCGGAACGCCTGCGAGGAGCAGTCTCAGCCTGTAGTCCTTCACTCTCGGCCCGCAGATGATGATGTTTTCGATATTCTCATCGTTCAGGAATTCAAAATCGCAGTCGTACATCCAGCAGGTGTTTTCCGACCAGTGTATCGCGTCTCCCTGGCAGCAGTTCATCAGTATGATCTCTTTCTTTCCTTTCGTATGCGAAATGTAGTCGAATACTCTCGAGCTTGCGAATGCGTTTTTCTCTTTCGCGAGCATCCTGCATATCGTGTATTCGCCGACCTTTACTTCATCATAACGGCTTCCCACTATACTCATGTTTTCGAGGAAAGACTGCACCTTTTCGCGAGAATAGCCCATTTCAAGGAAAAGCGCGACCATCGACACGACGTTGTATATGTTGTATGCGCTGTCGTTGAGCAGCCTGTACGTCGCCTTGCCGTTCCTGTCTCTGATGTCGAGCGTCATCTTTTCCAGATCTACATTGCACCCCGCATAGTCGTATTCAGGAGCTGTAAAGCCGCACTCAGGACAGTATGCCTTGCCGATATGGCTGTATCTGAGATATTCGTACTTGAGCTTGTGGTGACATTCAGGGCAGATCTGTATATCGTTTATCAGATTTATGCACTCTGTTATATCGCCCGGCATTTTTTCGATTCCGAAATACGCTCTGTAATTGTCAGGCGCAACACCTGAACAGAGCAGATCGTCCGCATTCAGTATCAGCTTCGTCTTCTTCGGCATGTATTTCGTCAGTATATCCGAGATATATTCCGGATGTCCGTTTCTCATTATCGAGTCTCTGGACAGATTCGTCACGATCATGTATTCCGGCTCCATATACGGGAATATCCTTCTCGCTGAGCGCTCGTCGATCTCGAACAGCCCGAGAGACTTTTTACATTTTCCCGACAGTCCGCAGTTCTGTATGAGGCTTGTAGCTATGCCGCTGTTGATATTCGAGCCCATCCTGTTGTTTACTGCTGATATCCCCTCCTGAGCGAAGGCATCGACGATCATATTGCTGACAGTCGTCTTGCCGTTCGTCCCGGTCACCGCTATCACCTTTTCAGGCTTTCCTATATATTTCATAAAATCCGGGCATATCCTGAGCGCCAGCACACCCGGGAAATTAGTACCGTTATGCCTCGTGATCTTCAATGCCACGATCGAAAGCTTGGCCGCCCATAACGCAGCCAGAAATCTTAGTTTTCCCATAAAGAATCCTTTCATTTATTTGTCAGCTGAAAGCTGACATTAAGGTTATCCCCGCAGGGGGTTTCATTTATTTGTCAGCTGAAAGCTGACATTAAGGTTACACCCTTGTGGTGTTTCATTTATTTGTCAACGTATGTTGACATTGAGATTATCCCCGCAGGGGGAGGTCTTATATCACTCCATCTGCAACCCGGATATTATACCATGTTTCACCTTTTTATGCCATATCAAACCAGGCCGCTGTATCTAGTATTTACCGAAACGCTTCCCTGAATTTGTGCAAAACACTCAAATGCTTTGTTTTTTTTATAAATTATGGTAATATTATAGGTAATTCAAAAAAAGGAAGGCAGTGTTAAATACAATATGAAAAAGCTCAGATTTCTTATCGGCCGTATATTCGGCATGAATTATAAGCAACTGTTCGATACAGTAAAAAAAGTCCATAAGGTGTCAGGAAAAAACAGCGTGGCACTTTTCTTCGATATCATATACTGCGGTCTGAAATATCAGGCCGGATACATCGATTACCTCAATGCGAGGATGGATACGCTGAATGCGGAAGAACGACGTGACGTCGTGACGAGAGGCGTGAACAACCAGTACGTCGTAAAGTACAACGACTTCGACTATGTCCACTATTTCATAAACAAGGTGGATTTCAATGAAAAATTCAGCAAATACCTCGGCCGTGACTGGCTGTTCGTGAAAAGCGCAGACCAGCGCGACGAATTTGCGGAATTCATAAAGGGCAAGGAGGATTTCATCCTGAAGCCTGTCGACGGTACTCACGGCGATGGAGTCGCAAAGCTCCCGGCATCTATGGAATCATTCGATGCGAGCCTCGACAAGATGCCGTACCTCGCAGAAGAGCGTATCATACAGGTCGAAGAGATGTCTGCTCTCAATCCAAGCAGTGTAAACACCATAAGAGCGATCACTTTCCTCAAGGACGGAAAGGCTACTCTGCTGGCAGCATACGTGCGAATAGGAAGAGACGGGATCGTCGACAACTTCTGCAACGGCGGCATGCTGACGCCGGTCGATCTGGAAACGGGCACTCTCATGTACCCTGCAGTCGACGGTGAGAATATCGCATACGACATACACCCGATCACACACACATCGATAATCGGATTCAAGGTGCCGCAGTGGGAAAAGATAAAAGAAATGGCTCTCGAAGCTGCACTCGTCGTTCCTCAGGTTCGTTATGTAGGCTGGGACATAGCAGTTTCCGAAAACGGCCCATGCCTGATCGAAGGCAACGAATATCCGGGTCACGTGTTCTACGTGTTCGCAGAGCATCATCCTGACCACAAAGGCTGCAGACATATATTCGAATCCGTGATGGACTAGATATATAACTAAAAAACGACATTATAAAAGCTGCCATGCATCACGCATAACGGCAGCTTTTTCATTTGCATCTATATCATTCCATCGTTCTGTTCAGCTCTGTGAGTCTGTACTCATAAGCTTCAACGATCTCTTTCTCAAAGCACAGTGTATCATCAATACCCATGATCCTCATGAGCTTCTTTGCAAACAGCGGGTTGAGTATCAGGAAAGGCCCGAGCGAGTAAGTCCCGTAGAAGTTGTTTCTGCGGACACCTTCTTTTTTCGTATCAGGATTCATACCGATGCCCTTCTGTATGTCTATGAAATTATCATCAAAATCTCCGTAGGCAAACGAGAACTGGCTTCTGTGGCCCAGCACCGTGATATCATCAAATGTGCCGATGAACTGGGAGTTGTGACGGTCTCTTCTCATGTATCTCACAGAGTAGAAATCGAATATACCGAGAGCATCTATCTTCCTGCCTGCATCTTCGATATAATTTCCGAATATCTCGACCGCATTGCCCGTTGCCAGGAATATCACGCCTTTATCGATCAGTTCGATGATCCTGTCGCGATACTGACTCAGTATCCCTATGATCTGCTCCTGCTTCCTCTCCGTCGTGCATCCAAGATATATCATGTCGACATCCTCGTTTACGAAAGCCGGCGTATCCATGTGGTTGGTGTTTATGACTTCGATCTCGTCGCTGCACCGCCTCAGATATTCCACATTGTAGCTTTCCCCGTAAATATTACAGAGTTCCGGAAAGAGTAATTCTACCTTTTTCATTTTGCCGCCTCCTCCTTTGCTCTCTCAACGATCCTGTCTCTCATGTTTCTCGCTTTAGTCACATAGTCTATCTCGAACAGCACATACACTTTTTCTATGCCGCTTCTGTCAACGTGATCCACTATGTCAGCCTCATCCTCGACGCACACGATCCTGCTCTCATCTATGCCGGCAAGCAGCAGTCTCAGCTTATGGTTGAGATACATATGACCGCCGACTATTATCTTCTTTATATTAGGGCTGTTCAGGAATTCATAGTCCGTCTCGTACAGCCATGTCACAGTCTCCGACGGGTGATTCCTGTCCTGCACCTCGTCGAGCAGCAGCACTACTTCCTTTATCGACGGTTCCTTTGCCATATATTCGAACACGGTCGACGCTGCGCTGACATTCTGGCTCTTTGCCGCATACGTCAGATATTCTATACCGTTGAATTTCACGCTCGTTTCTCTTATCTTCGTCACGCGCTGAGTCTTCAGGAAATCGACGAGCTCCTGTTTTGCAAAGCCCAGCTCTCTCATCAGCGCGATGTATGACAGCACGTTGAACGCATTGAACACAGTATCTGATATGAGAGGATATGCGGTAGCCTCACCTTCCTCCCGCACTGTCATTTCCTTAGTGTCATAATCGACAGCCTCAGCAAAATATTTTGCATCAGGTGTCCTGAAATCACATGAGTCACAGTAAAAATCGCCGATATGTCTGTAAAGTCTGTAATGATAATGTATATCATGTCCACATTCAGGACAAACCGATATATCTTTTACAGTATTCTCAAACGGATCCGCTCCGATATCTGCCATACCGTAAAACACTCGTCTGGCGCCTGAATGTGCAGCAAGCTGTGAGCTTATAGGGTCGTTCGCGTTAAGGATCGCCACAGTCTTGTCCCCGAGAACATTGAATGTCCTCTCCACGTGATCGAAAATGAATTCAGGGTGTCCGTTTCTTCTAAGCGAGTCCTTGCAGATGTTCGTCACGAGTATATAGTGCGGCTCTATAAGAGTCATCGTATCATCGAGAGTCTTCTCGTCAGCCTCTAGCACCGCAGCATCCATCTTGACAGGTCTGTTGAGAAAGTCCACACATCTCATCAGGTTGAGACCGTATCCGGCCTGCAGGTTCGCGCCCCAGTCGTTGAAGCTGACTCTGTAGCCGTCTGCGACCAGCTTGTTGTTGATCAGCGCTGACGTCGTCGTCTTGCCGTTCGTTCCCGTTATCGCGATCACAAGCTTGGGCTTGTTTATATATTTCAGGAACTGCGGGCAGATCTTGTATGCCAGAAGGCCCGGCCAGTCGTCACGTTCGTTTCCTCTCTTTTTGAAAATGAACGCTACTATTTTTGAGATCCATAAAGCGATATAAAATCTAAACATATATTGTCCTCCGTATGTCGTATTCATCGCAAATAAGCTTTTTTATTGTACCACGTTTGCGAAGATAATTCCACACCCTAAAAAGACCAATCGCATCTGTACAAAAAAGACCGGCCGCACCGGAGGATGTTTTGCCGGTGCGATCAGCCCATTGTTACTATATATTGTATTTATTGAGGTTGACTGTATTACTTGTCTCGTTTATTCTCTATTCTCCAAAGAGCGGCGTCGTATAGTATCTGTCTCCGCTGTCAGGAAGCAGTGCAACGATCGTCTTCCCCTTGTTCTCAGGACGCTTTGCCAGCTGCAGCGCTGCATTCAGAGCTGCCCCGGATGAGATACCTACGAGTATTCCTTCTGTTCTTGCGATCTCTTTTCCTGTATCGAAAGCATCGTCGTTATCGATCCTGATTATCTCATCGTAGATACCTGTGTTCAGTACATCAGGTACGAAACCTGCTCCGATTCCCTGGATCTTGTGCACTCCGGCTTTTCCTTCGGAAAGTACCGGCGATGTCGACGGTTCCACAGCCACGATCTTTACATCAGGGTTCTGTGACTTCAGATATTCGCCGACTCCTGTAAGCGTGCCGCCTGTACCTACTCCGGCAACGAAGATGTCCACCTTGCCGTCTGTATCGTTCCAGATCTCAGGACCTGTAGTCTCTCTGTGCACCTTCGGGTTTGCAGGATTTACGAACTGTCCCGGGATGAAACTGTTTTCTATCTCTTTTGCAAGCTCCTCAGCCTTTGCAATAGCTCCTTTCATGCCTTTTGCGCCTTCTGTCAGCACGATCTCTGCACCGTAAGCCTTGAGTATGTTTCTTCTTTCCACACTCATCGTCTCAGGCATCGTGAGTATCGCACGATACCCCTTGGCTGTAGCGATCGCAGCCAGACCGATACCTGTATTTCCCGATGTCGGCTCGATTATCACAGAACCTTCCTTCAGGATGCCCTTTGCTTCAGCGCCTTCAATCATCGCCTTGGCAATCCTGTCCTTTACACTGCCTGCCGGATTCAGATATTCCAGCTTCACGAGAACGGTCGCGTCCAGATCATGATTTTTCTCGATATTTGTTACCTCTACGAGTGGAGTGTTTCCTATAAGATTCAGTATACCTTTATTTATATTTGCCATTTTGGTTCAACCTTCTTTCCATTATTCGCGTTCCCGCTTACTTTACAGCTTCAAATGCATCTTCAAGTGCTGCGATAAGATCGTCTATGTGTTCGATACCTATCGAAAGTCTGATAGTGTTCTCTTTGATTCCCTGCTCTTCGAGCTCCTCGCCTGTCAGCTGCGAGTGCGTAGTGCTTGCAGGGTGGATAGCCAGCGACTTCACGTCTGCAACATTTGCAAGCAGTGAGAATATAGCGAGATTATCTATGAATTTCTGAGCTGTCTTCGCATCGCCCTTTATCTCGAATGTGAATATCGAACCGCCTCCGTTAGGGAAGTACTTCTCATATAAAGCGTGGCTAGGATCGTTTTCGAGCGATGGATGGTGTACTGCCTCTACCTGCGGATGCTTGTCGAGGAACTGTACTATCTTCAGTGCGTTCTCAACGTGTCTCTCAACTCTGAGTGAAAGTGTTTCAAGTCCCTGCAGGAAGATGAATGCGTGGAACGGTGAAAGTGTTGCTCCTGTGTCTCTGAGCAGGATAGCTCTGATGTATGTCACGAATGCTGCAGGACCTGCCGCTTCTGCGAACGAGATTCCGTGGTAGCTAGGATTCGGTTCTGAGATCCAAGGATATGCACCTGATGCTTTCCAGTCGAAGCTTCCTCCGTCTATGATCACACCGCCGATCGCAGTACCATGTCCTCCGATGAACTTTGTTGCCGAGTGGACTACGATGTCTGCGCCGTGTTCGAGCGGTCTGAGCAGGTAAGGTGTAGCGAATGTCGAATCCACAACTAACGGAATGTTGTGCTTGTGTGCAGTCTCAGCCAGCGCTTCGATGTCGATGATGTTCGAGTTCGGATTGCCTAAGCTCTCGATGAATATCGCTTTTGTGTTAGGCTGTATTGCCGCTTCGAACGCACCGTCTTCTGCCGGATCAACGAATGTAGTCGTGATCCCCTGAAGTTCGAGTGTATGCGCCAGCAGGTTGTAAGTACCGCCGTATATCGTCTTCGCTGCTACGATGTGCTCTCCCTGTCTTGCCAGTGCCTGTATCGTGTAAGTGATCGCTGCTGCCCCGGATGCCGTTGCCAGTGCTGCAACGCCGCCTTCGAGCGATGCGATCCTCTGTTCGAAAATGTCCTGCGTAGGATTTGTCAGTCTGCCGTATATGTTGCCTGCGTCTCTGAGACCGAAGCGGTCTGCCGCATGCTGTGAATCATGGAAAACGTAAGATGTTGTCGCATAGATCGGAACTGCTCTCGCATCTGTTGTAGGATCTGCCTGCTCCTGTCCAACGTGTAACTGTCTTGTCTCAAACTTTAAATTTCTATCTGCCATTTTATTTTCCTCTTTCTTTCTATTTAATGATGTTAGATTTCGTTTTCTGTTCCGGGTCTTTCCCGGATGTTCTGTGTTTTGATTTAAAGACTTACTCGTGTTCAACAGCGACACATTCGGTCATCTCTCCTTACATGCACTATGAAACTGATACTCATTGAATATGTCGCCTCCCTTCTGCGAAACATCTGAATTTTAACGTTTTTCAGTTTTTCGTGTATTCCTATCTGTTTAGTATGGATTTAAGATATCACTTCTTTTCCGATCTGTCAATAGGTATTTTAAAATTTTTTAAAGTTATTTGGTATCCGCTTTTATCCCCGGGTGGGGGCGCACCTCCGGCACCTTGCCCGTACCCTTGTAAAAGGCAGTACGCGGCTGCTTTACACGCCGACATCTAAAATACAGAAACGGCAGGCTCATGCGCATAAACCATGCCGCACAGCCTGCCTGCAAAACTCAGAAATAAGTACTCCTGACCTGCTTGCCCATATCTTCAAGCCGGTCTTTCAGATCATTGATTATTTTCATTTTTGTCGCGAACGATATCGATTTTTCAGCTCCCTGGTGAGCCGGGTTGACCGCACTCCCCACGAAAATATTGATATCTGTCGCCTCTTCAAACAGCATGCGCGCCATCAGCGACGCACTGTCTCTGCTGTAGCACCACTGCACATACGTCCTGTTGTCCTGCAGGTAATCTTCTGCGTATTCCAGCACCCTGCTCAGCGTCAGCACGCCTTCAGTAGTCAGATCCACGCCTTCGATCTTTCCCATTGCCGGAATATCCGGATCGTTCTGTATGTAAGGATCATCGACGATCTTCTTTCCCAGATAGTCTGCCGCGATCTTTGCCGTAGTTCCCCCGCAGACCACATGTCTGCCCTTTTTAGAAAAGAACAGCGACATCATCTTGTGCGTGTCTGCGACATTTGCAGGCGGCCCTACCAGGACGTTCACCTGCTCCCGTTCTTTTATGCAAAGCGTCAGCGCTGTCGTATCGTCGCCAGGCTCTGCCACGTAACGTTTGAAACACTCGTCGAGCAGGATCGTGTTGATCGTCTTCGCAGAAAACCCTACCACGCTAAAAGGCTCCATATAGTCGACGATCGCAGCGCGGCCCCACTTGTTCTCATAGCTGGCTCCGCCGAAAGCAACACCTGCGTTTTCCACGCCGTCGCTGATCGCGATCACGACGTCATCCTTCTGAAGCTGTATCTTCGCCGATTCTATCGTCTTGTCGTCTATCACGGTCGAAGAAAACGGTATCTCAACCTCGGCGCCGTCTCTGAGCAGTATCGTCGACGGATTGTCGTACTGGAATATACTGAGCATGCCTGACGTCGATATGTGCAGCACCGTAAATGTCGAGTATGCCAGGTGCCTGACGGAGCACACAGGCAGCGCCTCGGCAACAGCATTCACGCAGTTCGCGATCGGCAGATTTTCCGCGATCATCCTCGAGATTATCGTCGCTGTCAGCGTCGACAGTATACAGGCTTTCACTCCGCTGCCGAGCCCGTCGGCAAGCACCGCCACGATCGACCCGTCCTCGCACTGCACCTTTTCAACATGGTCACCGCATATCATCTGACCGTCTTTTGTCAGGCTCGCGTATCCTATATCTGCATAAATCGTCTCAATCATCAGCAATCGTCTCCTTCAGGTGCTCCAGTGCGATAAGCGTATCAGCAGTCGTCTCTCCCAGCAGCGACGCGATGCTCTGAACGATCTTGAGCTGCTTTTTCGCCATATCGTTTGCGATCTCGAACGCCTGGTTCTGATTCGCAAGCTTCTTCTCTCTAAGCGCCATGTCTGCAGTTATATCGCACAAAATGCAGATGAACTGGTGGCCCTCGCGGTTGTATATTATCGTCTGTTCCACGTAGCATTCGTACTCGGCTAGATACAGCTGCTCATACATGAGATCCTTCTTTTTGAGCATCACCATTTCAAACGGCTCCGGATCGAGCAGCCTGCCGATATGCTCACCCATGACATCACTTTCATCACGGATGCGCAGGATCTTCTTCGCCTTCGGATTGATCTTCTGGATCTCCAGCTCGTCATTGAGCACCAGTATCGCATCCGGGAAATTCGCCACTACAGAATCAGACAGATTTTCCATCTGGCTCAGCATGTACGGCAGGCACATCGAGATCTCAGCTTTCCCCTGGATTATCGCGATGGCTTTTTCTCTGCACGTGCAGTATCCGCATGAGCCGCAGTTCAGCTCGTCTTCCTTCGACAGCTTGTTCATCTTTAAAAGCATCGCTTTTATCTCCGCCTCTGACGGCTGCTCCGCTTCAAGCTCGGAAGGTTCGTAAACGGCTGCTATCTCTTCCTTCGCATACTTTTCTACTGCAAAATCCTCTTTTTCCGCATAACGCACGACCTGCAGGTAATTCTGCGCAGGTGTGTTCTTCATCTTGTCCAGAATCGGCCCGTCTGCACAGCTTCCCTCACACGCGGACATTTCTATAAAGCAGTTGTGCAGTCTTCCCTCCTTTATTTCGTCGAGAACGTCCATGCACTTTTTCACTCCGTCCACGGCAACATATGTATACTCCGGATTTTTATCCATCGTCTCGATAATACCCCCAGCAGTCGGGAACACCCTCGCCCGACCGCCTTTTCTGATATCCTCTCGCCTGCCGAGCTCTATCCCTTCTTCCCTGAGCCATCTGTTGAACTCGTCGAACATCAGGACCGCATCTACCGCATCCTCTTCTGCCGCCTCTGATTTCTTGGAAATGCACGGCCCTATGAAAACGGTCTTCGCTTCAGGATGTCTGCGCTTTATATCTCTGCAGTGCGCCTGCATCGGCGTGATCACCGGCGCCAGCGTGAACAGTGCCTCCGGATAATATTTTCTCAGCATCAGATTTATGCTGGAACAGCACGAAGACACGAGGATGTTAGGCTTTTCCTCATCCAGTATCCTCTCGTATTCTTTTTTCACTATGGTAGCGCCTACCGCAGTCTCTTCCGCTCCCGCAAATCCCAGCTTTTTCAGCGCGTCTTCCAGCGCATCTATGCCGACTCCGGGGTAGCTGGCTGCAAAAGACGGAGCGATGCTCGCGTAAACGGTGCCCGTCTGCAGCATGATCCTGACTTTTTCCATATCGCTTGCGATGACTTTCGCATCCTGCGGACAGACGGCAAAACAGCGCCCGCACAGTATGCATTCGTCTTCCACGATATGCGCCTGTCCCGCTGTGAATCTTATGGACTTTACAGCGCAGTTTCTGATGCATTTGTGACAGCTCTTGCAGTTTGTCTTTTTCAATCCGAGTATTTCTCTCATATGAACTCCTCTTCTTCTCGCCTTCTGACATATCTGATATCAAGTCTTAAAATCATGTTATCAGACGTGCATTTGAATTACAACCGCAAAAACCCGCCCTTTGCACGATGGCATGATTTTTTCAAAAAAAGCCCTGGGATCAGTGACTGTTTTTCTTTACAGCATAAAAAAAGAACACTGCCCGCGCAATGTCCTTTCCGGTCTATATCGAATAATCGCTGCCCAGCATGGAATTATGGTGATCCAGCAGATCCTGAAGCGTCACACTGTCGACATAGTCGGTTATCACTTTCTCAAGTCCCTGCCAGAAACTGAGCGTAGTACACACATCGCTCATCTCACACAGATTTTCCTCGTCCTCAAGACATGATACCGGAGCCAGGCTTCCCTCCATCGTGCGGAGTATATCGCCTACCACGTACTCCCGAGGCTCCTTAGCCAGCCTGTATCCGCCGCTGTTTCCGCGCGTGCTCCTGAGAAATCCGGCTTTTTTGAGCTGCGGTATTATCTGCTCCAGATATTTGAGCGTTATGCCCTGTCTCCTCGAAACTTCTTTAAGCGGAATATATTCACCTGTATTGTTTATCGCCAGGTCAAGCATGACTCTGAGCGCATAGCGACCTTTTGTTGATACTTTCATAACAGCACCTCCTATTCCCTATTATATTATATGTAAAGTAGTTTATCAAGCTGATGAGTTTATAGTGACCTGCAATAAGTATATGATGCCCGTGATACATCGGTAATAAAACCCTGTCAGCTCGAACTTTCATATGATTCCTTGACACATGTGCAGCTCCTTGTTATTCTTACCTTATTAAACACATATGTTTTGTATATATTTAACCACAAAGGAGAAAATTATGCAAGGTCTAAAGGCTGAAAACATCATATATGCCGATAACGCCTCCGTACAGACAGATGAGAACACTATAAAGGCTGAGTTCGATGAACCGCAACGGGCAGTGACCAAAGGCCAGGCGCTCGTCCTCTATGACGGCGACACCGTCGTGGGCGGCGGGACTATATGCTGAATATTGAATATCGGTGCTATGGCGAAAAACGAAGCGGGACGTTCTCATATGTATGATCATATGAACCGTCCCGCTTTACTCTTTCATTTATTATGCCATCTGACTTCCCCGTCTGTTATTATCGGGTATCGGATAAGCTGATCTGAATCCAGATCCTCCGCATGCATATCCACTGCTGTTATCTGATGATTATCGTATGTCGTATAGTAATAGATTCCTTTATCAGCGTTGCAGCACGACGTATATATGGTTATCTCATATTTGCCGTCGCCCACTTCGCAGCATCCGCGCTGCTGGTCGACTGACCCCAGGATATGAAAGAACTGACTCACACTCTCTTTTTCGCTGTCTCCTGATACCGAGCTCAGCTTAGTGAATGCCGCCTTTACGAATCTCGACTGGCTCGAAAGATCTCCCGGTATCCCCATCGCACCCATTCCTCTGCTGTATGCATCTAGCTTCAGTGTTCCTGCAAAGGTATTTTCCGGCTGCTTTCGAGAAACGCCTGCATAGTTGTTCAGTGCAAAAAGCTGCACAGGAAACGGCGGGTTGTTCGTGAGCACTCCGACAGGGTCATCATACACATTCAGTCCATCCTCCGTGGATTCCACCACGATGCATTCATTCTTATCGGCTATCATCCAGTGCAGCTGCGCCGGGGGAAACTGATCGCTGAACGGTGTGCCTGTAAGTCTCATTCCGGCAATCCTTACTCTTGCCTCCGCGACCGATCCGCACTGACCAAGTATCCACGGAACAAACTCAAACTGCGCCACCTGGACATCATCGGTCTCGCCGACAGGAACAGCATCTTCATATGCCGCATTGCCGACAAAATTGAGCCCTGCCATTCCCAGGCCCTTTTCATTCACTCCATCGTAATAAAGAGGATATCCGTCCGCAACGAATGCCATCCCGATGATCGCGTAGTGTGACTCCAGCTTCCCTGCATGCCTGAAGTCGAATTCGCAGTTTCTAGGCGTCACGGTCACCTCCTCACCGTAAGAGAACTCGTAGTCCAGAGTTCTCCCTATATAAAAATCTTTTGTTTTGTAAGTTGATGCTGTACACATATCGTTATCTCTCTTTTCATTAAAATCCTCTGTAAAATAAGGGTTCTCTTTTATCTGCTGAACCTCCATTCCTGTTTTGGTATCTTTATTATATCAAAACAAACAAAAAATAAACGTTTTTATTTAAATATAAAAAACTCTGGAATTTCTGCCTGTTATATTGAATCATTCTTCATGCATATCATGCGGCTATGTATCATTCATATTTTTATGTCCGGCTGCATTGTACATGTCCGGAAGCATTGCCATCATGGAGATCCCTTGAAACACAAAACTCCTGCCGCAGCAGCATCTGTGCTTCCGGCAGGAGCTTTTGTCTTGATTCATCATTTTTAAGTTATCAGATCAGTCATTATGCACGTTCCATTGCCTCGATGTAATCTCTGGTATCCGTAAAGATTTCATTCTTCCAAGGATTCTTGTTCTGAGACTTCGCTCTCCTGAGAATATATGCAAATGCGAACACATTTACAGCTATCGACAGAACTGCGATAAGACCCTGTGCCAGCGGATCTGCTGCAACAGGCATACTTTCACCCATTGCTGCAGCAATGCCGCCCTCACCGTATACAGATGTAACAGTCGTGAATCTGCTTGCATCCTGGAAGAGCGGAAATACCTGAGCAAACATGCACCACAGTGCCAGAGTATTAGCACGATTCTGGATCCATCCACCCTTGTTCCACAGTGCCGCAGCAAAAGTCGGAGCGAGCAGAAGTGCAAGACCACAGTACCATGAATGTGTCGGCAGATTGAGATATGTGTACTCAAAGTTCCATATATCATATGCCAGTATAAAAACCCAGATCATATCAGGCCAGAGCATATCCTGCCTGTTCTTTGATGAGTATATCCCCCACCAGCCTGTCATACAGAATATGTTGAACAGCCCGGCTATCCCGTTAAGGACATTCCACCATCCGCCATAAAGCCATACACCTTCTGATGACAGCCACCATCCGCCTGCAAGTGAACCTGCACGGATTGCTGACTCAAAGTCAGAGGCAACAGCGATCAGAATATTGATAGCTACGATCACAAAAGGGAATACTTTGAAAGCATGTGATTTACCGAGCTTTCCCCAGTGATACTTGAGGATCATGAAGCCTACGCAGCCTGCAGTTGCAGCGTACAGCTTGGCATAATGGAACCAGCTGTTCATATGTACATAGGTATCGTTATCAAGTGCCCATTCAGCACCTTTGGCAGCGCCGATATAAATCGCGATGAAGTACACTGTCAGAGCAGCAGGCAATACCACAAAACACGCAATTCCGCCTGCCTTTGAGCGTCTTGCGATCTCATTCATTACAACAAGACCGACAAATACCATCAGCCAGCCCAGAAGCTGCCATCCGGCTGTCTCTCCATAAATATCAAAAAACATAACTTTTCCTCCTATTCTACCTCTATTTCTTTTATATTGAATTCATTGCCCTGCAGCAGAAATGTCTTCTCACTCCCACAGTACGGACAAATCTTTCCATACTCCACCGTTCCATAGGTCTTCCCGCAGTTCTCACAGAATGTTATGGCCGAGAGCTTCTCCACCTCAAGTTCACAGTCTTCGAAAAGTGGTCTTTTGGACGCAGCCCACTTCCAGCAGCTGTGAAGATATGACCCGATCACGGTCGAGACCTCACCAAGCTCAAGCACGACTTTACTGACTCTGGTCACATTGTTTGCAGCAGCGACGCCCTCAACGTGATCCAGGATATGAAATGTTACTCCAAGCTCATGCATTATGACTCTCCTTTTCTACGAAACCTAATCTCTTGGCTTTTTCCTGAACTTGACTTTGATGTTCTGCTTAAGCATATTAGGAAGGATATATTTAAGCTTCTCCTCTGATGAGTGCATTACCGATGCGCCCGGGAGCTCTCTGTTAAGGTGGATCGCGTCAAATACGCATTTCGTTGTGCAGACTCCACAGCCTATGCATTTGTTAGGATCGACTACCGATGCACCGCATGACAGGCATCTCGAAGTCTCTGCCTTGACCTGCTCCTCTGTGAGACTGTGAGACAGGTCTCTGAAAGTCTCTGCCTGCATTGCCGCATCCGCCCCCGGCGGGATCTGACGCTTCGAGTCATCATATGTATCGACTCTGATATTATCCTTGTTTAGCTCTATAAAGTCGCGACGGTTTCTCCCTATCGTAAGAGTACAATGATCGTGTACATATCTGTGAAGTGATACCGCACCCTCTCTTCCGGCTGCGATCGCATCGATCGCAAATTTCGGACCTGTATATATATCTCCTCCGACGAAAATATCAGCCTCAGATGTCTGATATGTCAGCCTGTTTGCCATCGCATTCCCATTAGGCTTAAGCTCGATGTTCATGTTCTCAAGGGTCCCACCCCAGTCGGCCATCTGTCCTACTGAGAAAACAACGTGGCGACACGACACTGTTACTGTGTCATTCTCATCGTATTCCGGCGAGAATCCGCCTTCGTCGTTAAATACTCTTATGCACCTTTTGAATACAACGCCTGAAACGTGTCCGTTCTCCTCGAGGATCTCTTTCATTCCCCAGCCAGGGTTCAGCTCGATCCCTTCCTCTAGAGCCTCCGAAATCTCGTCCCTGCTTGCAGGCATCTCGTCTCTCTGCTCGAGACAGAACATCGAAATTTTGTTGTCTGTACATCTGCTGCCTACCCTTGCAGCATCGATAGCTACATTTCCTCCACCGACAACGACAACATCACCCTCAAAATCAAAGTCTTCACGCTCACTCGCCTCTCTAAGGAAATCAACAGCTGTGTAAGCGCCAACTGCATCCTGTCCGGGAACGCCCGGCATCCTTCCCTTCTGGCATCCGATCGCAATGTAGAAGCCCTTGTAGCCCTGCTCCCTAAGCTCTTCGATCGTGAGTTCCTTACCGATCTCAACACCACATTTTATCTCGACACCCATCTCGCGAATCACATCGATCTCTGCATCCAGAAGTTTTTTCTCGAGCTTATATGATGGTATCCCGTATCGAAGCATCCCGCCCGGTTCGTCATTTTTCTCAAAGATCGTCGGCTTATATCCTGTCATGGCAAGGAAATACGCACAGCTCAGACCCGCCGGCCCCGCACCTATGATAGCGATCTTTTCATCGAAACCTCCGCGAAGCGATGGAACGATCGGCTCAGGGATATATCTTGTATCTAAACTTAGATCTCTTTCCGCAATGAATCTTTTTACCTCATCGATCGCAACAGCTTCATCGATAGTTCCTCTTGTACACGCATCCTCACATCTTCTGTTACAGACATGTCCACATACCGCAGGAAGCGGATTGTCCTTCTTGATGAGAGCAAGGGCTTCATCGTAACGCCCCTCTCCGGCCAGCTGCAGGTAGCCCTGTACTGCGATATGGGCAGGACATGCAGTCTTGCATGGAGCCGTGCCCGTGTCGTAGCAATTGATCCTGTTCACATCTCTATAATTGTGTGTCCACATGTGCTCGCCCCAAGGCATATCGCCTGGAAGCGGATGCTTCGGATATCTGATCTCGCAGCCTTCCTTGTCGCAAAGCTTCTGTCCGAGCTTTACAGCACCGGCCGGGCAGCTCTCAACGCACTTTCCGCAGGCAACACAGCTGCTCTTGTCGACCTTCGCTATATATGCTGAACGAGACATATTAGGAGTATTAAAAAGCTGCGAAGTACGAAGCGCATAGCACACATTCACGTTGCAGTTACAGATCGCAAAGATTTTGTTCTTTCCGTCGATATTTGTGATCTGATGCACGAATCCGTTATCTTCTGCCTGTTTCAGGATCTCCAGTGTTTCCTCCCTTGTGATATAGCGTCCGCCCTTCTGTGTCTCAACTACGTAGTCAGCCATGTCACCGACAGCGATGCACCAGCCTTCTGGATCGTCTGCGCATCCCTCATCGAACTTCATTCTTGAACGTCTGCAAGAACATGGACTCGCAGCGTATTTTCCCTCGTACTTGTCGAGCCAGTATGATATATGCTCAAGATCGACAGACTCATTCTCCATCTCTATCGCCTTCTCGACAGGTATCACATGCATCCCTATGCCTGCACCGCCTTCCGGTACAAAAGGTGTGATCTTGCCAAGAGGCAGACGCGACATGTGCTCAAAGAAGATACCTATCTCAGGATTCGAGTCGAGAAGCTCTGCATTCATGTTAAAGAATTCCGCACAGCCCGGTACGTACATCGGCAGAACGTACTGTTTCTCGTGCCTGTCGTTCTCCCAGTTATATTCGAGAAGTCCCTTGCGTGCCATCTCCTCAAGCATAGCTTCGCACTTTGCTTCCCCAAGACCACTGAGCTCAACGATTTCAGGAAGCGTCTTAGGCTTTCTGACTCCAAGCTTCAGTGCGAGCTCAGCTTCCTCGTCCGAAAGCACACTTGCAAGCCCCCAGTATTCAGGGTCATCTCTCGTGATCTTCCTGAGCCCGAGCTTCTGTGGAACTCTGTCAGTGATCAGCTTACCAAGCTTCGCGATCGGCTCACGGAACGGTTCGTTATGATCCGGCGTATATTCAGGATACTCATAGTCCGGGAATAACTCCCTGTCCAGTTCTCTGCTCATGATTCTCTCCTCCTCTATTTATCATTCCAATCATTGACTCTGTCCTCAAGCCAGTCAGTCCATGCATCCATTCCCTCGCCAGTCCTGGCACTAACAGGAAAAATCACCGCATCAGGATTTCTCATATGGATATATTCCTCTACAAGCTCCATATCAAAATCAAAATATGGCAGCACATCGACCTTGTTTATAAGCACTGCATCGCATATTTCAAACATCAGCGGATATTTAAGCGGTTTGTCATGACCCTCAGGAACAGAGAGTATCATGACATTAGCAGAAGCTCCTGTATCAAACTCTGCAGGACATACAAGATTGCCAACATTCTCCAGGATCGCAAGATCAAGATCATCTGTACCAAGTGCATTAAGACCCTGCCTTGTCATCTCAGCATCAAGGTGGCACATCCCGCCGGTATGGAGCTGGATCGCCTTGACTCCTGTTTCTGCAATGGCTTTCGCATCAACATCGGAGTCGATATCAGCTTCCATCACACCGATCTTCAGTCTGTCCTTAAGCAAACCTATCGTTCCTTTCAAAAGCGTCGTCTTTCCAGATCCCGGCGAAGACATGAGATTCATAAGAAAAACCTTATCCGCTCTGAGTCTGCTTCTCAACTCATCAGCATACCTGTCGTTATCTGCAAAAACACTTTCTTTGATTTCAATGATCCGAACCTCACTCATCTGACTTTATTCCTTTCATCAGTATTCTCACCATTTCGAGTTTTCCCTGTTCATATGTCATGTCATTATCATATAGCACACTTGTCCGCATAAAACAGCTTACTGTGCCCTTGACCATTGACATGAACACCGGGATCGAAACATCATCGAACGCTCCGTTCCTGATCCCTTCCCTGAGATAATTCTCTGCAATCTGCCATCCCATATTGACTGATGCCATAAGATAGTCGTACTGCCTAGGATACTTGAACGAAAGCTCATATATACGATTGAGACCGATATTGTAATACTTCTCAGGAAGTGCCAGAAGGATCCTTTCGAATTTCTGTTCAGCATCCAGATCCGGATTACGTTCGATCTCTTCCTGCATGCTCCTGAAATCGTCAGAATATCTGTCAGCTATCCCGACAAGCACATCCCGTTTACTGTCAAAGATCGTGTATATCGTTTTCTTGCTTATTCCCAGTTTACGGGCAATATCGTTCATAGTAAATTTAAGTCCCATCAGTGTGAATTCCTCGATGGCAACATCTATGATCCGTTCTTTCAATTCTGTCGTCATATCATTTTCCATATAAGTATTCTTCTTTACAAAACCCGTCGGAAACCCAAAAAGCAATTCAGGTTTCCCGTTTTCTTGATATTATCACCGAAACGTCACACCGTCAACAAAATTCTTTTAGATTTTATATTTTATCAGGGTTTTTATGTTTCGCCCTGCAACACCTGACTTTTCTGCCATCTTAGCTGCCGACAGCTTACTGTCTTCCGGTTGTTTTTAAAGTTCACTGCAAATCTGCTCCTGTACTCAAAAAAGCTCTATCTCAAATCCTTTATCACCTTTACGGCAACACCCTGGATGATACAGTTATCCACATAAAAATCTTCAATTTCACTGTTTTCAGGATGCAGTCTTACTCTGTCATCCTCTATATAGAATCTCTTCATCGTCGCTTCTTCATCTACAAGCACAACTGCGATCTGTCCATTCTCAGCAGTCTCCTGCCTGCGGATCACTACCAGGTCACCGGGATCTACACCCGCTTCGATCATGGACTCATCCCGTATACGAAAGATATAGAATTCGCCGCTTCCGAACATTGACTCCGGAAGAGATACATACTCTTCGATATGCTCTTCTGCGATATCGGGAAGACCACATGATATATCTCCCACGACTGCCGCCCTGAAAGTCGATGTATGCATCTTCTCCGTCCTCTCTGTCGTGATATTCCTGCCCTGATAGGAAAGCATCCCTCGCTCGTCCATCTCGACAAGATATTTATGTACGGTCCCTCTGGCGATCCCCATCTGCTCCGCTATCTGTGTCGTTGACGGAGAAGCATTGTGATCGATGTAATAGTCCTCGATATATTCCAGGATCTGTTTCATAAGTTCAGGATCTTTTGTTCTCATATCTCCTCCTTTTCTATCAAAAGCAACTCGCTTTCGATATGTTCATTATACATTAAATCAGCCGCCGTGAAATAAAAAGTTCAAAAAACAAAAAAGCTGAGGAACTGATTTCCCAGCCTGTATTATGTTGATTATATCTGGTTTTGTAATGATCCCATTTGAGGCGTCTTTGATCCTGTAAAAGATACGATCTTTGATATCAAGATCATCGCAGGTATCCGCCGATCCGGCAAATCAAAATTGATGCAGCCATATATCAGATACCTGGAAACCCATTTTGAAATTATTCTTCATGTAACGCACAAACGGTAAGTTATAGTGCGATCTTTTTCCATTTCCTGATTTTTGTTCTAAATGTTCCGAAAGGAGCAACTGTGTTGACATGAATGAACTTATATACTTCCCAGACTGCTGTTTTAGTCGCTTCATCAGCCCATTTTCTCATATGTGGTTTGAATAATTCTTCCTCGCTCAGAGAATCGATCATTGCATAAATGGAATCGATATTATCATTCAATATTTCTTTCAGCTCCTGAAGAGACAGATGAGCGTAGATATCATTGAACCATTGATATAAATCGCCAAGCTGATTCCATTTAAAATCATCTGAAGGCGTTTTTACTTGAAGTCCGTTTCTTTCATCTTCTTCCCACTTAAGAACTAAAGTTGTCCAGCCTACCTGATAAGCAAGATTTTCTGCAGGAGTCCTGTCGACTTCCTCAACGCTTACATCTTTTAAGGATTCCGGGATATCATCAAATTCAGAAATATATTTTTCAAAACTTTTATTTATCTCTCTTTTTAATTCATCTTTATTTTCGTATGTTCTCATTATCTTTCTCCTTAAATCACGGTGTGTCCTCGATGTTGTTCATTCTCTTTTCTCTATTAATGCAGAGAACTACTCCAAGAATCACAGCTTCAATCCCCCTATGCACTCCGATTTTAAAAAACTTTCTATCTCCTCATCTGCTTGTCTCTGAACAAAATCATCTTCTAAAGAAGTAACGGATATTGTCCATATTTGATCGTTTTTCACTTTTGGCTAATATATTTTCGAATGATCCGCCCATCTCATTTGTATCATCCAGCGATATCTGCAAATTCAGGATCGTATATATTATATCACAATAAGCTCTTCTATCCGCTATTTATTCTGCCACAAATGCTTCTGCCGTTATCCTTACTCCCAGCGATACCCCCTGTCTGTATGTCTCCTCATCTTCTATGCTCCGAACGTCATGCTGTGCTGTCAGGAATTTTTCGAAGAGTTCTCTTTGTGGAGCTGAAAGCGTTTCTTTGAGCTGCTGCTCTGCTTCTTCTTTTCTTTCACTGCAGGTCTGATACCTGATCCCTTCCGGCATGATCAGTTCTGACCTTGATAATGAGTCTTCGTAAAGTTCACGTATGATCGATTCTTTCATCTGTTGTTCCTCCTGTGTTCTGTATATGTATCGAACATACATTCTTTTCATAGAAGCTGCCAGTATGTAATATCCGGCTTTTGCACCGGACTATATATTAGATCACCCTTATTCTCTTTTCTCATGCTCACCACTCAGAAAAGAGAGTACTTTGTTTGCTTTCACAGCTTCTTTCAGCTCCCTCAGTATCTTCTTCATGCATACTCCGCACAGGCTCGCCATGTCCAGCCGCGTTGGACATAAACCGTATTTATTGGCAACTGAGTGCACCTGACTGCACTCACATGCACTGGCGTAAAATCGCCGAAAACGTTGCAATCACTTGGACCCCTTGAAACAGCAAAAGACCCGAAGCTTTCGCTTCGAGTCTTTTAATTGGCTAGGGTAGCAGGATTCGAACCTGCGCATGATGGAATCAGAATCCATTGCCTTACCGCTTGGCGATACCCCAACATTCAATTGTAAGCCTGATCTATAAGATCAAATGGGGTGGATAGTGGGATTCGAACCCACGCATAACGGAGCCACAACCCGCTGTCTTAACCACTTGACTATACCCACCATATGATGAACAAAGGATTTGTTCTTTTGATTTGGAGGCGACACCCGGATTTGAACCGGGGAATAAAGGTTTTGCAGACCTCTGCCTTACCACTTGGCTATGTCGCCTCAAGGGGAGTTGCCTCCCAATAAAATTTGGCGATCCGGAACGGGCTCGAACCGTCGACCTCCAGCGTGACAGGCTGGCATTCTAACCAACTGAACTACCGGACCATTTGGTGGGCGCTATAGGGCTCGAACCTATGACCCCCTGCTTGTAAGGCAGGTGCTCTCCCAGCTGAGCTAAGCGCCCTTATTAATATGGTAGCGGCGAGTGGAGTCGAACCACCGACCTTCCGGGTATGAACCGGACGCTCTAGCCAACTAAGCTACACCGCCACACCTTGCAGCAAACTCTCAATCGCTGCGAGAAATATCTTATCATTTTAAGAACTTCTTGTCAAGACTTTTTATATGATATTATTAATAAGTTTTTAATACATTTCATATACAGTCGAGCACGTATAATATTACACTATTTTCATGCGGAGGTCAACCATGAATTTCACAATAATATCACTTTCCGATGCAGTTTATGACAGCGAATACATGATACATTCCGTTGATCATATATCATCCGCCGTTTCCGGACTTCGGGGGTACGGGATATTCCCCGGTTCAAAGATAAAAAAACTTTTCAGCAGCCCTGCCGGCACACTTTCCGCTTATGAGATCATGGGAACAGTCATAGCTCTCAGAAAGGAAACCTCAGAAAACATCAGCGTGGTGCCTGCCGATAATCACTGATACGACAGACATCCTGACCCGGATCATCGAACATGGCCGGCACGCCACACTCAACCACACTCAACAGACATCGCAAACAGCACATGTAAAGTTCAGCCGATCAGGGGCATCGTACATTCACCTCTCTGCAAAAGCTTTCATATACTTTCCAGGGAGGTGTTTTTATGAAAAACAAAACGATAGCGCTGGCCGGCAACCCCAACGTGGGCAAAAGCACTGTTTTCAACGCACTCACGGGAATGCACCAGCACACCGGCAACTGGCCCGGAAAAACCGTCACGAACGCAGCCGGGAACATGAAATACAAGGATGCCACCTTTGACTTCATCGATCTGCCCGGAGCATATTCCCTCGACTCGCTGTCGCCCGACGAGGCCGTGACCGGCGAATACATAAGATCCGGAAAAGCCGACATAATACTTATCGTCGCCGACGCCACATGCCTGGAACGGAACCTCCTGCTCGTAAAAGACATCCTCGATATCACACACGACGCCGTGCTTTGCGTGAACCTGATGGATGAAGCCCGAAAAAAAGGCATCATTCCCGACATCGGAAAACTGCAGGAGCTTCTCGGGATCCCCGTAATCCCTGCATCCGCACGCTCAGAAGAAGGGCTCGACGAACTCATCGAAGTACTTTACAGCTTCGCCCCCGGCAGCTTTGCATCAGAAAGGCCCGCAGACAGCAGCCATCCTGTGGACATAAGCAGTATCTACAGACAGTGCGTGAGCTTCCGGAAAAAAGAACCGTGCAGCTTTGACCGTAAGCTAGACAGGATACTCACGTCAAAAACAGCCGGCATCCCTGTGATGCTTCTTCTCCTGCTGCTGATCTTCTGGATCACCATGGTCGGCGCGAACTACCCGTCAGAAGCCCTGACGGCGCTTTTCAGCGCGCTTGACTCGAAGCTCCGGCTCATGATGTCAAATGCAGAAATGCCTGGACTTTTCACGGCAGTCACGATGGACGGCCTTTACAAGACTGTCACCTGGGTGATCGCAGTGATGCTTCCGCCTATGGCGATCTTTTTCCCGCTGTTCACCCTCCTGGAGGACTTCGGTTATCTGCCGAGAGTCGCGTTCAATCTCGACGAAGCATTCAGGCGTTGCGGCGCTCATGGAAAGCAGTCGCTGACGATGTGCATGGGTTTTGGATGCAATGCCTGCGGAGTCACAGGCTGCCGGATCATAGAATCACCCAGAGAACGTCTCATCGCCATACTCACCAACAGCTTTGTCCCCTGCAACGGCAGATTCCCAACTCTGATGGCCATGATCCTGATCTTTTTCATACCCGCCGCTTCACCCGTGCGCACGCTGGCAGCCGGCGCCGTTCTGACAGGCTTCATACTGCTCGGGATAATCGTCACTCTGCTGATGTCAAAGCTGCTTTCCTCAACGATATTGAAAGGGATACCGTCCTCATTCATACTTGAACTGCCTCCGTACAGAGTGCCGAAGGCCGGCAGCGTGATAATACGATCCATCAGAGACAGGACAGTCTTCGTTCTCGGCAGAGCTATCGCCGTCGCCGCACCGTTCGGTATCGTGATATGGATCCTCGCCAATATAAAGATCGGCAGCGTTTCGATCCTCGACCACTGCACGGATTTTCTCGATCCGTTCGGCAGGCTCATCGGAGTTGACGGCGTGATCGTCATGGCTTTTATCCTCGGATTTCCCGCAAATGAGATCGTGATACCCGTGATGCTGATGAGCTACATGTCGTCAGGCGTACTGACAGACTACAGCAGCCTATCACAGCTCCAGGACATACTCGCAGGATGCGGCTGGACCTTCCGGACAGCCCTGTGCGTGGCGATACTGTGCCTTTTTCACTTCCCGTGCGGCACCACATGTCTCACGGTAAAAAAAGAAACAGGCAGCCTCAAATGGACCGCCTGCGCCTTTCTGCTGCCGACTCTCACCGGCATAATGCTGTGTATGGTTATAAATATACTGTTTTAAACTAATGCAGCGCCGAGGGCTTTGCAGTCTGCGATGCCGTCATCATCAGGTGTTTCATTGCAGATCACGTAGTCGCATGCCATATCTGCACCGAGATTCGAGCATTCTTCATCCCAGTTTCTCATCCATTCGCCGTCTCCCCAGCCGTATGATCCGAACAGCGCGATCTTCTTGCCGCCGAGTTTCGGTTTGCAGGTATCGAACATAGGCTCGAATTCACTTTCTTCCAGAACTTCGTCTCCCATCGAAGGGCATCCGAAAGCGATCGCGTCATAGTCTCCCACCATATCTCCGTTGAATTCTGCGCTTGTCAGAAGGCTTACTTCTGCGCCCTTTTCTCTTGCACCTTCAGCGACTGCCGCCGCCATAGTTTTTGTATTACCTGTACCGCTCCAATAAACTACTGCTACTTTACTCATTTTACTCTATACCTCCTAGTATTTTTGATTTCTTGATTTATATCAGGCCGCTACTGTGAGCTGCCAGACACTCTTTCCACATTCCCACAAACGCGTGTATATATCCGTGCATTTCCTGTATTTGCAAAATGTCTTTTCTGCATTTTCCTTATCTCCGTAGACCTTCCAGAACCCTACTTCAACGAACCCCTTTCCTTCGTTCTCTATAAAGCCCGTCACATCCTCGAGCGGATAACCCAGGAATATTCCGATCTCATGAGGGAACTCCCCGCTACTGCGCAGTCTCTTTTTCAGACGTCTCAGTGCGCCGTCCACACCCATGCCGTCATATCCGTATTTTTTAAGGAAGGCTGCCACGTCTGCGCCTGCCAGTACACTTTCAAGCTTCGAAACACGACACACATAAATCAGCGCTCTATGATCTTTCTTTTTCATGACCGTAAGACGTATGCCTTTGCATGACATCTGCTTATTCCAGTATCTGATGCTCTTCCTCAGGTCTCTTTCCGTCGAATAGCTGTAGCTGAACAGATTCGCCGTTTTAAGAGAAGCCAGTGTCGGAGAGCAGTGCTTTATAAGTGACATTTCAAGCATAGTGCACCTCATTTCATCAGTAACCTTCGAGATAATCCCGACTGTACCTGCGCCGTTTCATCCGGATCATCCGGATCATCGTTAGGTTAGTTTTTCCTAACTTCATGCGATTAGTATACACTAACTCATTTGGACTGTCAACATCCATAAACGATCAATTTTCTCAACAAACAAATATCCGGAATATACGCTGCCGGTATCAGATCTCACTGACACTCAGGACGTATATCCCGGATATATCCATATTTTTTCTTATTTATTCTCTCCGCAGCCGGCGCCACGCATGCAGCACGACATACAGGCCGCTGCAGAAGTGCTGCAACAGCATTACAGCAGATTTTCCATGCTCTTGAGACTTATCCCCAATGTGGAAATGTTATGTATCAGAGCCGACGTCGTAGGCTGTACGACACCGCTCACTCCCAGCAGGATCAGCCCGCCGTTGATGCCGACGATCCTTCTGTAGTTCCTGTGTATCCTTTCCATCAGCTTGACACTGAGCTCCTTGAGCACTACTATCTCACCAAGATCATCCGCAGCGATCGTGATATCTGCGATCTCTCTTGCGATCTCGGCGCCGTCGCTTATCGCGATGCCTACGTCCGCAGCTGAAAGCGCAGGTGAATCGTTGATACCGTCTCCGATCATTATCACTTTGCTTCCGTTCTGCTTTTCCTGCTCTACAAATCTCGCTTTGTCTTCAGGAAGGACTTCAGCGTAATACTCATCCACTCCTGCCTTCGCAGCTATCGCTCTGGCTGTCTTGTCGCTGTCTCCCGTCATCATAACGACTTTCTTTATGCCTGCGGCTTTCAGGTTTCTGATGGTCTCCGCAGCCTCTTCGCGAAGAGGATCATGTATGCAGATGACAGCTTCGAGCTTTCCTTCTATCGCCATGTAAAGATGCGAGTATTCTGATGAAAGCGAATCAAAGCGCCCTTCAAATCGTTCATCGACGATGCACTCTTCATCATCGAATATGAAGTGGTAGCTTCCGATTATAGCCTTCTTGCCGTTTATCATCGTAGATATACCGTGCGCTACTATATACTCGACATCCGAATGGAGCTCTTCGTGCTCCAGGCCTTTCTCCTTCGCTGCATTGACTACCGCCTTCGCCATCGAATGAGGAAAATGCTCCTCAAGACATGCAGCTATGCGAAGCAGTTCATCCGGCTCTCTGTCGCCGAAAGAAATGACATCTGCAACTACAGGTCTGGCTTTCGTAAGAGTTCCCGTCTTGTCGAATATTATGGTATCAGCCTCAGCCATGGCTTCCATATACTTGCCGCCCTTTACAGTGATATTGTGGTTTCCTGCTTCTCTCATCGCGGAAAGCACAGAGATCGGCATCGCCAGCTTGAGCGCACACGAAAAATCGACCATCAGCACCGAAAGAGCCTTCGTCACATTTCTGGTGAGAGCCCATACGAGTACGGTTCCCAGCAGCGTGTACGGCACCAGCTTGTCAGCCAGATGTGCTGCCTTTCCCTCAACAGATGACTTCAGTTTTTCAGTTTCTTCTATCATGGCAGCTATCTTCTCGTACTTGCTGCCGCCGCTCGTTTCGTTTACACGGATAACAAGCTCTCCTTCTTCGATGATGGTTCCCGCGTAAACAGATGCGCCCTCGGCTCTCCTTACCGCGAGCGATTCACCCGTAAGCGAAGCCTGGTTCACCATAGCTTCTCCGCTTACTACAGTACCGTCAAAAGGCACTACCGTACCCATATAAACTCTGACAAGGTCGCCTTCTTCTACATCTGAAGATGGGACCATGATATCTTCCTCACCATCGCGGCAGAGCCATACGTTCCCTACATTGAGCGACATGCTTCTTGCCAGATCGTCAACGGATTTCTTGTGAGTCCACTCTTCGAGTATCTCACCTATACCCAGCAGGAACATTATGCTGCCTGCCGTCTTGAGATCTCCGCGGATCATCGATACTGCTATCGCCGTCGCATCGAGTACTGGAACTTCTATTTTTCTCTTAGCCAGAGTCATGATGCCGAGTTTTATGTACTTCACGGATTTCACAGCTGTGATGATGCCTCTTATCGGATACGGTATGAAAAACACCTGTATCCCTCGCCATGTGACATGGCTCACGAGCTTCTCCCAGTATTCCCGGTTGAGTTTTCTGCCTGAACTCTGAAAATATGCTTCCGGCACCTTTACATCTTCGTAGCTGAAAGCTTTGAGTGCCTCCAGCACCTGTTCTCTGTCGCCGTCATAGCAGACCGTAACACTCTGTGTGCGCTCCTGCACACTTGCAGATTTTACAAACGGCAGATCGTCAAGATAATACTGCAGCGTATCCGCCTGTTCAAAGGTCATCCTGTTCTGCACGGCTTCTATGCGGATACGTCCTTCTATTTCATGTTTTATTCTAAATTTCATATCATTTTCTCTCTGTCACACTTGTAAAACACCTGTGGTTTCCCACAGGTGCCGGTTTTTCCTGCTTATTTACTATTCTGCAGTCTCTGCTGCCGCTTCAGCTTCCTGGCAGCCGCATTCATCACCGCATACGCATTCAGCTTCCGCTCTCTTCTCATTTATCTGCTGCGCTTCCGCATATATATCACCTGCGTTGTCCTGCGCCTTTGCTGCTACGTTCATGATGCAGTCCTTAGCTCTGAGCACTGCTGCTGTACAGCATGTATAAACTTTTTTAGCATCCTTGCTTGTCAGTACCTTGATCCCTGCGGTTCCAAACAGTACTCCTGCTGCAAAAATTCCTGATTTTTTAGCATCAACTTTCTTTAAAGCCTTCATAGTTTATTCCTCCTATTTGTGTTTATAACCGGTATAGATCGTCATTGCCAGGCAGGTCACCATCGCCCATGCCCAAAATTTGTGTTGTTTCATTCAAGAGCCTCCTTTCCCGTCATTGCACCTCTTTTGTATGAGCGTATTATATCACGCACCCCCCGGTTATAGTTTTCTAATCTTTTACTGTTGATATTTTTTTTCATTTTTCGACAATTTTTTCATGCTGTTTTCAATGTATGCAGACGCCCAACCTATGGACGCACGGGATCTTTATAGAGCAAAAGTGGCTTCGCCAAATATTTTCATATGAAACTTTTGTTGATATTCCGAAAATATCGAAAGCGATATTTCCTACGTAAAAACAGCCGGCTCAGCTTGCACTGGCCTGGCTGCTCAATGATACTTTTTCGATTTTCTGTTCATTTACAAAACCGCCGGCTTTCAGTCCTGCCAGCAGTATCGCATTGAACGATTTTTCTGAAAAACTGCGGCACGTCCCGTCGTCGAGCTCCACTGTATAATCAGCAGCTCTTTCTCCATCGGAATCACATCTTATCTTGTAAATGTCGCTGCGACTTATCGCGCCTATCTCCTCCAGAGAATTCACGAGCCTGTAAACCGTGGACACTCCTATGCCCGGGTCCTGCTCTACCGCTCTGTAGTATATTTCTTTACAGCACGTGCACTTTTCACTCAGTATTATATCCAGCAGGATAAGTCTCTGTTTCGTTATCCTGAATCCTTTGTCCTTCAGTTTGCGCAGTATCAGTTCCTTGCGCATCTGAGTTCTAGTATATTCCATAAACATATTTCTCTCATTTAAAATTTCTTTAATGCAAAATATATTTCTTCACTAGTTAGTTTATACTAATTATCTTTTTTTGTCAACAAGAAAAGTTGGTGACTCATCATGTAAAAGTTCACTGTTCTTTACGCACGTTGATGCAAATCGCAGGAATATGCGTTTTTATATCTCATAGCAGCTCACCGTCCGGTATCGCCATGCTTTCCTCGAAAAACTCAAACGCTTCTGATCCGCTGTCCGGCTTTGCCACGAACCACTCTTCATCGACCGCTTCGACTTTTATCCTGAATCCTCCTCTTCCGGCTGATATCTCTTCGCCGTTGTAAAGGAGTTTGTCCACAAGCGGTTCTGTCTCCTGCGCGAATTCTATCGGGCGCTCATAATAGTACCAGTTTTCTGCACCTATGCTCCATTTGCCGCAGTCGACAGCGGCCGAAATTATCGTATACGCATCAGGATCGCTGTTTTCGTCAAAAACCGGTTTTGCCCGTATCCACAGCTTTTTCAGAGAATTGTTCCTGACAGAGGTATCATCGCCGAAAATCAGTTCTTCATCCTGCGACTCCTCCGTCAGTGTCTCTGCGCTGATCGTGCTGATATCATCAGATACCCACGTATCGTATATGATGATCGCACTTGTCAATACAAGTGCGACTATACCGGAAATCAATATAACTGAGATCTTGTCCATGTATCCTTCCCCCCTCTCCTGAGAAAAGGATACTTTAACTGCCAGCCCGCAGCAACGGCTACCGTGATACAACATCCGGCACATAACGTCCTGCATTTACATCTTCTCAGTTTTTTCCGCAGGATCTGCGCATTTACTTAATGCTCCGAAACATTCAGCAGCGACCTGATATATCCGCTCACTTCAGTCCCGGGTATACCCAGAACATGCGAGAATTCCTCTTCGACAAGCTTTTCCGCTGACTTGAGCGTATTTTCATCCGTCGTCGGCAGCTTTTTACCTAAAGGTATGAGTTCCCTTTTTTTCATGTATAAGCAGCGGATCATCAGCAAAAGCTTCTGAGTGACGCCTTTCACCAGGATATCGTGAAAAATCTCCGAACGTATACGTCTGTCTTTTTCCCATCCGATCTCCTTGTCTTTCATCCCGAGGAGAAGCGAATCTATCTCATCCTTAGTCATCACCTCACGCATCTTGCTCATGAGTTTTTCATTTTTTGCCGGAACATACACGACCGACGAATCGCTGCTCTCAGGTTTGAGCACATAATAAGTGCTCTTCTCACTGTCCATCGCAAACTTCATCAGCCTGATATCTTCTATCATACAGATCCCGCTGGTACCGTATACCACATAATCGCCCCTTGAAAACCTACTGTCATCCATCAAAACACCTTCTTCCACATTATGACAGGCGATAAAACCATGCATCACAGCCCTGCATTTGCAACGCTTACAGGCGATGCACCTTATATATTATAGCAAAAAATCAGTATTTTTTCAAATCGCGGCTTTTTTCTGACTTTATGGAAAGGCCTTCACCACGGAGACTCCCGGGTTTAAGTTTTACTAAAAAACGAAGTTTTATCCGGTTTCACGCAATGAAAAACGGCAGGCTTTTGACCTGCCGAAAAATAATTTAATATTTGTTTTTTCTTTCGTTATTATACTGTCACAAGTATCCTGCTACAGCTGACCCATGTGCACCAGTTCATTTATCATATCTGCGCACTCTCTTATAGTCTTTTTGACCGAGTCAACTCCGTTAGCAATAGTTTTTGTAGCACTTTCCATAGTATATCCCTCTTTTCTCTCTGCTACTTTTGTTCTTGTTTATATACATAGTATCACCAATCTTGCTGTTTGTCATCGATTTTTTATGATAGTTTTGTGTTTTTTATGCGAATGCACAAAAAACTTTTATTTTTTAGTGTTCTTCTCCATATCAACATCTTTATCAGAACCGAGAAATCCACTTGAGTATGGCTGCTCTCGCAGCATTGTGTTCATAAAATATTTATATGGCCAATCGGCCGATCTCATAAAATTATCTTCTCCCGAAGTATCCGTATTGCTATTGCGCAGTTGTGTAAGATTTGAGCATGAGCGATAATCATACACAAACGATCTATAAAAAGTGCAGATCAATGTGAAGGTAAAAAAATAATGCACAACGATTTTCCATAAATTGTGATTTTTGCCGCAAAATCGCCTGTAAATCGTAATTTTTTGCTTTTACGGCAAAATCCTTGTGTAGATAAAAAGCATTTTCACTCTAATTTGCACAAAAAATCATACTGATGTGTATCCACGCCCGAAAAATCCTTTTTCTACACAAATATGTGCCCACCAGGGATCCAAACAAAAGCAGCTTATATCCCCCGACACCGGTGCGGTATGATACCGAAGCTCGCTGTCATAATCATCTTCAATGATATACACATCGTTTCTGAACGCCCAGTCAAGCAGCTTCAGGGAAGGCGGCCGTAAATACATGCAGTCTTCCTGGGATGATGTCGCGACATTTGTCATCGACTTAGAGCACATCACAGGAAAAAAAGGCACTCCTTAGGACAAAGCAGATACGTCAGGTTTATCGTATTTCACGTGCATTCTCATATCCAGCATACACTTATCGCCCTGCAAGAAAACAAAAAAAGATCGGGTCTCCATTCATGGCACTGAGAGTGATAAACTGATAAAAAGCAGAAATATGCTTTGACACAGCACAATCAAATAGTGTATAATCATTATTGTTAATTTAGCAAGCGCCATTAGCTCAATTGGATAGAGTCGCGCACTACGAATGCGAAGGTTGGGGGTTCGAGTCCCTCATGGCGCGCCAATAAAATAGTTCTTCGACAGAAGAGCTATTTTTATTGCAAGCATATCAAATCAGTAGGGACTCGAACCCGAAAGGGCCGCTGCGTCGTGAGAATGTCCGCTGGACATTAGAACAGCAGCGTCTCCAAACATGCGAAGCATGTGCAGGAGGCCGGATGCACAGCATACGGAAAAGTCCCTCATGGCGCGCCAATAAAAATAGTTCTTCGAAAGAGGAACTATTTTTATTTGTGTATATGTCAAACGAGCAGGGACTCGAACCCGAAAGGGCTGCTGCATCAGAGAGAATGTCCAATGGACATTCGAACAGCAGCGTCTCCAAACATGCGTAGCATGTGCAGAAGGCCGGATGCGTAGCATACGGGAAAGTCCCTCATGGCGCGCCAAATCAAAAACACTCATCGAAAGGTGAGTGTTTTTGATTTGCATGCATATCACTCTATTTTCTGCATTTTTTCGCGCATGCGGCCGAGGACTTTTTTCTCGATCCTTGACACCTGCACCTGCGATATCCCCAGCACGGACGCGATCTGCTGCTGCGTCATATCGCGAAAATATCGCAGCACTATTATCTGACGCTCCCTGTCCGCCAGGTCTCTGATAGCTGCTTTCAGATCCAGCAGTTCCACATTCTGCTGCTCCTCATCCACGTAGTTCCCGCCATGCATGCCTTCCGGTATCAGCTCATTATCCAGGCTTTCGATGCTCGAAAGCGAATCGATCGCTTCCAGCACCTCCATAACACGTTCCCTTGAAATGCCCATTTTCTGCGCAAGATAACTGATCTTCGGGCTTTTCCCGTATCTGTTGTAATATTCCTGCTGGAAAGCCTTCAGGTTCCTCATTTCAGTCTTCAGCTGCCGGCTCAGCTTTATCTTCCCGTCATCTCTCAAAAACCGTTTTATCTCACCTAATATCATGGGGACCGCATAGGTCGAAAACATCACGCCGAATTCCGGATCGAACCGGTCTATCGCCTTTACGAGACCGACAAAACCGACCTGTATGAGATCTTCCGTCTCATAATATGCCGACGTGTACTTGAGAGCCAGATTCTTTACAAGACCTATATTCTGCGCGACGACCTGCTCGCGCGCCGCGCGGTCGCCACTCTGCGCCTTTGCAATAAGCCTGTATGTATCCTCTTTTGCTGCCGGAGTGTATTTATATGCCACTTACTACATCCAGATATTTTATCATGATCACGGTAGTCCCCCTGCCTTCTTCCGATCTCACTTTCAGCTTGTCGGTAAAACTCTCCATCACAGTGAATCCCATTCCCGATCGTTCCTCACTGTCACCCGTGGAAAACATCGGCTCCATCGCCTGTTTCACATCTTTTATCCCTATGCCCTGATCCTCGACCGTTATCACGATTTTGCCGCCGTCATACATCGCACACTCCATGGAAACCTTAGCCGCAGTCCTGTCCTCGCAGTCTCTGTATCCGTGTATGATACTGTTGCTCACGGCTTCGGATACTGCAGTCTTTATCTCCGTCAGCTCCTCGACCGTAGGATCCAGAGGCATCACGAAAGCCGCCGCCAGGGCTCTGGCAAAGGCCTCGTTTTCCGCAAGCGCGCTAAACTCTGTTTTCATCACATTGTTCATACATCAAACCTCCATGCTCATTTGTTCCTGCCCGTTTATCAGTGCGACTGCCGCATCAAAATCTGCAGCCTCGGGCACGAGAGAAAAAACGCCTGCCATATCCAGCAGCTTTCTCACGTATTCACTGCACCCCGCGATACACACCCTGCGGCCGTTTTTGTGCAGCTTTTTATAGCGTCCCAGCACTACCCCTATACCCGAACTGTCCATAAAGTCGACACCACTGAAATCCATTACAAGATCGCTGCAGTCAAAAGCTTTCATCGATTTATCTATCGCCTGCCTGAGAGGCAGCGCACTGTGATGATCCACATCTCCTCGGATGCAGGATATCAGCACTTTTCCGGAAATCCTAAAAATCACTTCCACTAAAAAACCTCCTTTATGCAAAAGATCATACAACAATTATAATCTTTGCATAAGGAGGTTGTCCTTAAGAGAAAATATCTGATTTCCACTAATTTTGTCGGCTATCGCGGAAAAATATCGATGATTTCTTCAGAGGCCACCGCAGCATCTATGAGCGCCTCGCAGTCAAGCCTGCTTTCCGACGCAAGGATCCTGTCGAGCTTAGGCTTTGTCACAGGGTGCTTCGGCAGGAATACTGTGCAGCAGTCTTCATAAGGCTGGATAGACGTTTCGTACGTACCTATCTCCTGAGCCTTGTCCATGATGTCGACTTTGTCCATCGCGATCAGCGGTCTCATGACCGGCATCGTCACGCATGAATCCGTAACAACGAGCGCCTCTGCCGTCTGGCTTGCCACCTGACCGAGGTTTTCTCCCGTTATCAGCATGCCGCAGCCTGTATTCTCCGCGATCTTCTGAGCGACCCTCATCATGAAACGTCTGACGAGTATCGTCGTTTCCTCTTCTGGACAGTTCTGCACTATCTGCTCCTGTATCGGCAGCAGGTTTATCACATGCATCTTGAACCTGCCGCAGTAAGTGGCAACGATTGCTGCCAGGTCTTCGACCTTTTCCTGCGCTCTCTGGCTCGTATACGGATATGAATGGAAATGCACGGCTTCTATCATCATCCCGCGCTTTGCCATCATCCATGTAGCGACCGGCGAATCTATACCTCCTGAAAGCAGCGAAAGTCCCTTACCGTTCGTTCCGAGCGGCAGTCCGCCGAATCCTGCGATCTTGTCCTGATATATATATGATTTTTCACGTCTCACATCTACGAAAAGCAGGCAGTCCGGGTGATGTACGTCGACTTTCAGCACCTTGCAGCCCTTGAGTACTTCTGCGCCTATCAGCCTGCCGATATCCGGCGACTTTACAGGAAAGTTCTTGTCGGCTCTCTTCGCTTCCACCTTGAACGTCTTGATACCGCGCTCGTCGATAGCCTCCAGCATGTACTCGACTGCAGCCTTTCCGATAGCTTCCATCGTGCTTTCGCACTCCACCGCAGGGCTGATGGACGCTACTCCGAACACCTTCGAGATCTCCTTTATTATCGCCTGCTTGTCGAGGCTTTTGTCTGCTCTCACGAAGATAAGACCTTCGTGGCGCTTTACGCTCACGCCGTCGAATTTTTTGAGAAGCTTCTTGATACGTTCAACAAGCATCCTTTCGAAATAGGGTTTATTCATTCCCTTCAGTGCTACTTCGCCGCATCTGACTATAAAAATATGTTCATTATTCACTTATCTGACCACCTTTACTATTGATATCCTCACGTTAGCGGCCGGCCGGCCGGCTGCGCTTTCACGTCTCTTCTATCTGAAGCTGCCCAGCCTGCGGAAGCGTTTCACCGCAGCAGCGACTTTATCCGCTGCAATGTCGATCTCTTCTATCGAATTCATCCTTCCGAAGCTGAATCTCAGCGTTCCTTCTATTTCCTTGTCTTTGAGCCCCATCGCCTTGAGCACGTGACTCTGCCCCTTCTTGTTGGACGAGCATGCCGACCCGGTCGACACGTATATTCCGTCCTGCTCCAGCGTGTGCAGCAGCACTTCACCGCGCGTTCCCAGAAACGATATGTTCAGCAGTGAACTGCAGCACTCGCCGGCATTCTCCCCGGCCGTTTCCGGACTGTTTATCACTATGTCATCAAGCGATGCCGTCAGCTGCGATATCAGCCGCTGTCTCATCTGCGCCATAGATGCACTGTTTTCACGGCGTCCGTGCTCAGACATCTCCGCCGCCAGACCGAATCCCGCTATCGCAGGCACATTCTCCGTTCCTGATCGCTTGCCGCTCTCCTGTCCGCCTCCGCATATGAACGCCGGTATGTTCACGCCTTCTCTTATGCAGATGGCTCCGGTGCCTTTCGGCCCGTGGATCTTGTGTCCGCTTACCGATATCACATCTGCATCACTGCAAAGCTGCAGTTTGCCGAAGCTCTGTACCGCGTCACAGTGGAATATCCCGGGCGCATCCTTTTCTTTCATTATCTGTTTGACTTCGTTTACGGGCATTATCGTTCCGGCTTCATTGTTCACATGCATCATAGATACGAGGATAGTTTCATCGTTGACAGCCGATCTCAGCGCATCGATATCGAGTCTGCAGTTCCGGTCGACACCGACATATATCACCTCGAAGCCCTGTTTTTCCAGCTCTTTGCAGCATTCCAGCACTGCCGGATGCTCCACCGCTGTCGTCACGATCCTGCGCCCTCGTCTCTTCAGCGCCCTGGCCGCTCCGAATATCGCCATATTGTCAGCTTCTGTACCTCCTGATGTAAAGTACACCCTGCCGTCTTCCATGCCGATCGCCTTCTGCAGTGCGGTACGCGCCTTTTTTACAGCCTTTTCACTGTCCACACCGAGCTGATATAGCGACGACGGATTGCCGTAAAATTCGTCCATATACCGCAGCATCTCGCGTGTCACCTCGGGATACTGCCTCGTTGTCGCACTGTTATCCAAATAAATCATGTATTTCTCCTATAACAGTCTGAGGCGGATCCAGTCCGCCTCAGTTCGTTTTTATTCTGACTTTGTCATCATCTATTTCGCATAGTCTACTGCTCTCGTCTCTCTGACAACATTGACCTTGATCTGACCAGGGTATTCGAGCTCTGATTCGATCTTCTTCGAAATATCTCTTGCAAGCAGGGCTATCGCATCATCGCCTACTTCATCAGGTTTCGCGATGATCCTGATCTCTCTTCCCGCCTGTATCGCAAACGATCTCTCTACGCCTTCGGTAGTGTTTGCGATCTCTTCGAGCTTCTGCAGTCTCTTGATATACGACTCGAGAGTTTCACGCCTTGCACCAGGTCTTGCTGCCGAAAGTGCATCCGCCGCAGCGATAAGTACAGCTTCGATCGACTTAGGCTCGTAATCACCGTGGTGTGCAGCCATTCCATTGATCACAGCTTCGGACTCCTTGTACTTTCTCAGCACTTCGATACCAATATCCACATGTGTGCCTTCACGCTCGTGGTCGAGAGCCTTTCCTATGTCATGCAGGAGTCCCGCTCTCTTCGCAAGAGTCACATCCAGTCCGAGTTCGCCTGCCATCAGACCTGCCAGATGCGCCACCTCTACAGAGTGCTTGAGCACGTTCTGACCGTATGACGTTCTGTACTTCAGTCTTCCCAGCAGTTTTATCAGTTCAGGATGAAGGTTGTGGATGCCTACCTCGAATGTAGCCTGTTCGCCTTCCTCCTTGATTATAGCATTTACTTCTTTTTCTGATTTCTGCACCATTTCCTCGATCCTCGCCGGATGTATCCTTCCGTCAACGATCAGTTTTTCAAGCGACAGTCTGGCGATCTCTCTCCTTACCGGATCGAACCCCGACAGAATCACCGCTTCAGGCGTGTCGTCTATTATCAGATCTATGCCTGTGAGCGTCTCGATGGCGCGTATGTTCCTGCCTTCTCTTCCGATGATACGACCCTTCATCTCATCGTTAGGAAGCGGCACAACAGAGACTGTAGATTCCGCAACGTGATCCGCCGCACATCTCTGGATGGCTCCGGTGATTATCTCCTTCGCCTTTTTCTCTGCGTCTTCCTTTGCCTTGTTCTCGATATCCTTGTACAAAAGCGCCGCGTCGCTTCGTGCTTCCTTTTCTACCTTCTGCAGTATGATCTCCCTCGCCTGTTCGATGGAGTATCCGGAGATCTTCTCGAGCTCCTCGAGCTGCCTCTTCAGCAGTCTCTCCATTTCCTGCTGCTTGTTGGTAATGCTTTTTTCTTTATTAGTAATGCTTTCTTCTTTCTTCTCAATATTTTCAAGTTTTCTGTCTATCGACTCCTCCTTCTGAACGAGTCTTCTCTCAGATTTCTGGATCTCATTTCGCCTTTCTCTTATCTCCTTCTCGGCATCACTTCTGTGCCTGTGAGCTTCCTCCTTGGCCTCCAGTATCTTTTCCTTTTTGAGCGTTTCCGCCCTGTTCTCTGCGTCGAGTATCAGGTTCTTTGCTTTCTGTTCAGCATTCCCGATAGTCTTTTCGCCTATAGATTTTCTTAGTATATATCCAACCAGTATCCCTATCACAAGAGCCACCAGTCCAACAACAACCGCTATAACGATTTCCGTCATTGATCACCCTCCTTTTTCTTCTCGATTTTCAAGTTTTTATAATCAACTCAAAGTTCCTTGTAAATATCAATTTTGTTATATAAGAAGTAATAATAATTAATTAAAAGCACACAATATTATTATAGACTTTTTTGTCCTAGTAGTCAAGGAAAGTGAGGGGGCATCGATGAACAAATTTCCCCAGTTATTCAGACACTGCAACCGTCTCGTGCTTGTCGCACCTGTCGCCCTCTCGGCTGCGGGCATCGCTGCGATAGCAAGCGTCAGCCGCACTGACAAGACCTTCCTCACCAGGGAAGTTATCATACAGTCTGTAGCCCTCGTGATCGGACTGATACTCGTATCCGTCATCACATACGCGGGCTACAGATATTTTACCGACCTGGAGAAGCCCATATATATATTCAGCATGATACTGCTGCTGTCCGTGTACGTGCCCGGACTCGGCACATCGCTGTACGGTTCGCGTTCATGGATCGATCTGGGATTCATCACGATCCAGCCGTCCGAACCGGTGAAAATATTTTTTATCATACTTATGTCCTCATACCTGTCGCGCTGCGGAGATTCTCCTGCAAAGGCGCGCGGAGCGGCAGCAGCAGCGCTTTACGCTATGCCGTTCATACTCATCGTCACAAAGGAGGATTTCGGCAGCGGCTGTGTGTTCTGCGCCATCTGGATCTTCATGGTATTCTGCTCCGGCCTGGAACTGCGAACCATCTGCAGGCTGGCGCTCGTATTCGTATCTCTGATACCGATCGCCTATTTTTTTATGGCCGGATACCAGAAAGACCGGATAGACGCATTCCTGAAACCGGGGGATCTTAGTCTTCCCGGTAATTATCAGGTCTGGAATGCAAAGGTCGCCGCAGGTTCGGGCGGTCTGTTCGGCAAAGGATTCATGCAAGGCACTCAGGGCGCGCTCGGCTTCCTGCCGGTCCCCGAGTCCGACTTTATATTCGCATCTTTCGTGGAAGAAACAGGCTTTTTCGGCGGTATGCTGATCATAGGACTTTTCGCTTTTTTTCTTTTCGAGACGCTGAAGATCGCAAAATACGCAGAGGATCTTCAGGGCACTCTTATCGCTGCCGGGCTTGCCGGGATGTTCTTTTTCCAGGCATTTGAAAATATCGCGATGAACATGGGGCTGATGCCTGTGACCGGCATCACGCTGCCTTTCGTGAGCTGCGGCGGCTCATCTCTGATATCCGCGATGATGGGAGTCGGGCTGCTTCTCAGCGTGAGCTGCCGGCAGAAACTGTGACGTGCTCATGACCGCCGTGCACTCCGGAAGACTGCACCTTTACAAGAAAAAACAGAGCTCACATAAGCCCTGTTATCTTGTCCGCTATATCCTGAAAGTTCTTTTCTATGTATGTGCCTTTCTTGCACACTATCGGTATGCCCTTGTTGGTGGAAATGTGTATGTTGTCGTCGTCCTGTATCATGCCGACAACGGGATTTTTGAACATGTTCAGTATCGTCGCCAGATCCGGCACGAAGCCGGCTTTCATGAGCTCGACTCTGACTTTATTGATTATGAAGACCGTATTGGTCACGCCGTTCTCTCTTATGTATCTCTCTGTGACGTCTGCATCTCTGAGGGATGCCGCTTCAGGCTCTGTCACGATCACCACCTGGTCCGCAGGTCTGAGCGCCACATCCAGCATGTCGCCGATGCCTGCCGGGCAGTCGATTATTATGTAGTCGAAATATCTGCGCAGCTTGCTGCACAGCACTTCCATATGGAGAGGCGTGATATCTCTGTCGTCGCGTCTCGGCGAAGCCGCCATGAAGTAAAGGGTATCGAAACCGTCCACTTTTATCATGGCTTTTTTGATGCGGCAGATCCCTGAGACTACATCCATTATGTTGTATACGACTTTGTTTTCCATACCCAGATAGATGTCCATGTTTCTCAGTCCCATATCGAGGTCTATCAGTATGACACGCTTTTCCCGCTGCGCCAGTACCGCGCCCAGATTTACGGAAAACATAGTTTTGCCCGTGCCGCCTTTACCTGATGAAACTAAAATGACTTTTCCCATTGTGAATATTCTCCATACTTTCCTATAATTTCTCTTACTGCCGGAGCCGCATTCGAGGACTCCCCGCCCTGGATCAGCATCACCGCCACCGCGATCTGCGGATCCTCCGCCGGCGCAAACGCCACTGTCCATGCAAAGCTGTCGTACCCTTCCTTGTAAAGATCTATGTCATCTGCGCTTATTTCATTCCGGCTTTTATTTATCACTGCTCTCCTGAGCGCCGTATCATCGTTATCATACAGATCCGGATAATCCGTCATGAGACGCTCAGCTTCCTCCTCCACCTGACTCATCGTGACGTCAGGCGCTATCAGATGCAGATGTTTTCTCAGATACTCACGTTCATCTTCAACACTCTTTTTCCCGGCGCGCTGCGCAGTGCCCGTCTTCGCCGCAACAGAATAGGGAAAAGACGCAAAGGCTCGATAAAGCGAGCCATCCTTATCTCCGGTGACTCTTGTCATCGCACTGATTATATAACTGATATCTGCCTTGTCTGGGATTCCTGCCTCCCGCGTATCCTTCTGCTGCTTCCGGGAAGCTGTAAGTGTAACAGGTTTCCTTACCCCGCCGTTTGCCAGGGCCGACATATAACTTGCCATCTGAAGCGTGGTGTACGCATTGTCCCCCTGTCCGATCGAAATGTTGAATGTATCGCCTAAAGTCCACTTTATCTGATCGAAATACGTGAATTTACATATAGACGCCAGTGTCTCCGCTTTATCTTGTCTGATAAAATTCTCTTTAGTTAGTTTGCCTATAATTTCCTCTAAAGTCAAGTCCTTATCTGCCCATTTTACGATTTTTTCTATATTTTTTCTGGTCTGCTTTCTGTCCTTCAGCGTATCCTTTTTAAAATACGTCTCTTCTTCCGCAAGCAGATAATTCCTCAGCGAGCTTTTCACCCCTTCTTTTTTGAGCTCTGCAGACGGCAGCACTCCTGCACTTTCTTCTATCTCTATACCCGTTTTTCTGCCGAGTCCCAGCATCTTCGCAGTATCGGTTATCGTCTCGTTGCTTATCCTGCGGTCGTAGTCGAGAGATGTCCCCGACGCAAAGTCTTTTCCTGCAGCGATATCGAAAAAATAGTAATTGCATGATACCTTGAGGGCTTCCCGCAGGCTCACGTATCCGTGCGTTTCATTTTTTTCATTCCATAGAAAACAGCCGTACGTCCTCTCTCCCAGGGTCACGGCTCCGTCATCATACAGATATTTTTTCTCGTCCAGCCCGCAGCTCATCGCAGCCAGTGCGGTCACCGGCTTGAATGCAGAGCCGGGCTGCACGGCTGTCATCGTGGCCGTGTTGTACATGGGCGACGGGCTCATCGGATCGTACGGATTCTCCTGCTGGAGCGACGCCCATTTCTCTTCTGACACAGATACCGCAAAATCATTGGGATCATAGTCCGGGAAGCTTGCCATGGCAAGCACCTCGCCGGTCTCCACGTCGATAGCCACGGCCGCGCCTGAAGCTGCGTTTTTTGCCGTTGTCATCGCATAATCCCCGTAGCTGCTCTCGAAGGTACCTCCCTCTGCAGCTTTTGCGACCGCCTGCTCCAGAGCATCCTCAGTCACCTTCTGCAGCCTCGAATCTATCGTAAGCTTTACATCGCCGCCTTTTTTCGCTTCACTGCTGCTGATAAGCCCTGTCACTCTGCCGGATGAGTCCACCCGGAACCGCTGTACCGAATCGCTCCCTCTGAGCTTTTCCTCATAGCGGCTTTCGATGCCTGCCTTCCCGATCAGTGCATCCTTTCTGTATCCTTTTTCGTTCACATATTCCTCTTCCTCATCAGAGCTGATACGACCCATATATCCGAGGACATGCGATGCCAGCGATCCCTGCGGATAGCTTCTCACATATTCAGTGGAAACAGTCACTCCCTTTATCCTCTGCCGCTGTATGCTGTCTGCCGCCTCTTCCGAAACATCCTCCGCAATGACTACAGGCATATATGCCGTATATCCCGTATCCGATACCGCGTCCCGCACTTCGTCGATCGTCACGTTCAGATCCTCGCCCAGTTCCTCGAGCTCGCTCATCACAGAGGCAGCCGTTTCCAGCATCTCGTCCCGATCCATACCGGCACGGCTCACACATACCGAATAGACCGGTCTGCTCGTCGCCAGCACCACCCCGTTCCTGTCGAGTATATCACCCCTTGGCGCCGTCTCGTAAACTGTTCTGACCGACATGTCTTCCGCAGCGCTTTTCCACTCTCCGGCCTGCACTGAAGTAAGCACCAGAAGCCTCACGGACAGTACGAGTCCCATAAATATCATGAAAATACTCATCAGCGAATGTTTCGATCTCTTTTCTCTTTTCACTGAAGCCTCCTCGTCGCAAGATCAGTCCATCATCCCCTCCGCTCTCATGCTGACATAGCATCCGTCGCCTATCACTATATGGTCGAGCACCGGGATCCCCAGTATCTCTCCCGCCTGCATCAGCCGTCTCGTCGTATCGAGATCGGCGCTGCTCGGCGTCGGATCCCCGCTGGGATGATTATGTACGAAAGCGACCGAGCCCGCGCTCCGTCTGACTGCATCCACGAATACTTCTCTCGGATGCGTCGTACTTGAACACAGATCGCCTACCGAAATCTCCGCCTCTTCGATTATCTCTCCTTTTACATTTATCAGCAGCGTCACAAAATGCTCTTTCTTGTGATATCTCATTTTCTCCATGAACAGCTCGGCTATATCCGAAGAACGTTCTATGCGCGTGCACTCCTCATGCGGTCTGGTCGCGATGCGTTTTCCAAGCTCTGCAGCTGCCAGGATCTCACACGCTTTGGCTCTTCCTATGCCTTTTACGCGCTGCAGCTCTTCAGGCCTGCATCCCGCCAGGAATCTTATGCCCGTGCTGTCAAGCGATATCACTTCTGACGCCAGATCCAGCGCCGACCTGCCGCCCGTGCCGCTTCCTATTATTATCGCCAGTATCTCTGTATTGGAAAGCCGCTCTTTACCTTCTCTCAGCAGCTTTTCTCTCGGCCTTTCGCTGTCCGGAAGTTTTCTGATCTTCATTTTTCCCTTTATCTCCTTTTATTATGCATTGCTGTGCTTCGTGTTATTATACCATATTTTTACATTTAAACCGTGTTTTTCTAAATATTTTTTCGATAAATTTACCGCGTGCGGGCATAATAAGTAATGCAAAACATTTTTCAGGAGGTCAATATCATGGATATGAACAAAAGCATCAAATGCACAGTAGGAACATGTCAGAACCACTGTGATTCAGCTGACTACTGTTCACTGGACTGCATCACTGTAGGAACACACGAGTGCGACCCTACCGTTGATCAGTGTACAGACTGTCTTTCATTCAAAAGAAAATAGCTGATCCTGTCCTCCTCAAATAGGAGCATGCTCTTTTTCTGAGGTCAGGCACTTCCCCTCTGATTTCTGCATATAGTACCAAAGCCGGCAACACCAGCGACACTGGTGCGAGACTCTGGTAATACGCTGAAATACCGGATGATGCAGCGTTTTATCCGCTCACGATCATCTACAGAGGGGGATACATAGAATGAGTGTTTCATTTCCGAAACCACTGACCGACAAAGAAGAAAAATACTATATCTCACTATGGGAAAAAGGCGATGAACAGGCCAGAGAAATACTTATCGAGCGCAATCTGCGTCTCGTTGCCCACATTGCAAAAAAATACGCCACTGCCACTCAGAGCATGGACGACTATATCTCTACAGGCACTATAGGGCTGATAAAAGCGGTAAACACCTACCGCAGCGGCAAGTCTGTCAGACTTGCCACTTATGCTGCCAGATGCATCGAAAACGAGATCCTGATGAGTATAAGAGCATCAAAGAAGACTTCCTCTGAGGTTTCCATAAATCTGCCGATAGGGACCGATAAGGACGGGAACGAAATCAGTCTGAACGATATACTGGGCACAGATCCCGATGCCGTCATAGACGATATCAATACCAGGATACAGGTTCGCGATATGCTCAACGCACTAGGCAGCGTGCTGACTGACCGCGAAAAACAGATCATAATACATCGCTACGGCATACTCGGCACCGCACCGAGGACACAGCGCGAAGTCGCCGCATATCTGGGGATAAGCAGATCATATGTCTCGCGCATCGAAAAGAAGGCTCTGGAAAAGCTCCGGCGCGCGATGGAATCCTGACATGTCATGTACGGACCCCGCCTCGCATGCAGTGCGTCGCATCGCACCGCATCACGCCAGCGCCGGACTGCTGTAGCTCCCTGATTTTCTCATATATTCCAGTATCTTTTCAAATACAGGCCCTGCTGACGCCGATCCGGACCCTCCGTCTTCCACGAACACGGTTATCACATATTCCGGCTCGCTACACGGAGCATACCCTGTGATCCAGCCGTGGGTCCTGACAGTTTCGCCGTCGCTGTACTCCGCAGTGCCCGTTTTCACCGCAGCCTCCGCGCTCCCGTCACGCGCTGTCATATCCAGACCGCTCCCTGTTCCGCTCTCCGTCGTTTTTTCCATCATGGCGGCTATCGCTCCCGCAGTTTTCCCGGAAATCACGCGTTCATTACCGGCTTCTTCCTCCATCAGCATATGCACGCCTCTGTCTATGCCGCCGGAAGCTATGATCCCTGTCATATGCGCCACCTGCAGAGGCGTGACGAGAGTTTCTCCCTGCCCGATCGACAGATTGGCTATCGCATCTCCTGACCGCTCTCCGGAAGTCATCAGGTGCCCTGCACTTTCCTGAGGATACCCTGTCAGAGCTTTCTTTCCGAGTCCAAGCTTCTGCGCCGTCTCTATTATATCGTCAGCGCCGATCTCCTGCCCCAGCTGTATGAAGAAGCTGTTGCACGACTGCGCAAAAGCATCCTCGAATCCTATGCTGCCATGCCCGTCGTCTCCACCTGTCTCGCACTTCACCTGCAGATCTCCTACTGATACCGACCCCGTACAGTCATAGCTGCAGTCGATATCCACACCGTTTTCCAGTGCCGCGGCTGCGACCGCGATCTTGAAAACAGACCCCGGTGCATACTCACCCTGAGTGGCCTTGTTCACAAGCTCATCGCCATCACTTTCAAGATGCGTGCCTACATCATTGGGATCGAAAGACGGCGTACAGGCCATAGCCGCGACTCCCCCGTCTGAAGCATCGAGAATGACGACCGCGCAGTCCTTTTCCACATTCTGTATTATCTCCTCGACGGCCTGCTGAAGCTCCTTGTCCACCGTCGTGCGTATGCCTTTTATGACAGACGAGTCCTTCTCACTGTCAGACGTGATCACAAGCCCTCTTCCCGGAAGGATCCCGCCTTTTACATCCGCGACCGCATATATCCTGCGGTTGAAGCCGGACAGCTGATCGTCATACATCAGCTCAAGCCCTGCAGCGCCCGATGAATCGCTCCTGTTCACATACCCTATGAGGTGCACTGCCGTCTGCTCGTCGCTGTATCTCGCGGATGCCTGCAGTATATACGCTCCATATCCGGATATCAGCCTGTGCCCTGCATATTTTTCATACGACTCAGAGCTGTAGACCGCATACTCATTCTCCTCGTTGATGACCTCATGTGCGCCGATACGGTCCAGGATACGCAAAGCCTCACTGTCCATCTTTTTCTTATTTATTATATAGACAAAACGCTTTTCATCAGCTACCAGAGGTGATCCGTTCCTGTCGTAAATGATGCCGCGCGTGTTGCCGCCCTCAAGAGCTATCATCGACTGCATCCTGGTCACCGCCGCCAGCTCTCCGTTTCCTGTGATCTGTATATAAAACAGCCTGCAGACGAGCAGCCCAGCCAGCACCGCTGCTATCAACATGACTTTTTTCAGATTTCCCGCCATTCTGTCCATAAAAAAACTCCTCTGCATGTATTTTTACCACGCAAAGGAGCCTGTATACATCATCATATTTATTTGAGGCGGTGCATGAACAGTCCGCTGCCGAGCTTCGGCTCGAACCACGTCGATTTAGGCGGCATCACCATATCGTTGTCGGATACCCTGAGAAGATCCGTCACGTCTACCGGATATACCGCAAATGCGACCTTCATATCGCTCTCTGCACGTCTTTTGAGTTCGCCAAGACCTCGTATGCCTCCGACGAAGTCTATCCTCTTGTCAGTTCTCGGATCGCTGATGCCGAGCACCGGTTCGAAGATATTGTTCTGCAGGATCGCAACATCCAGCGAATCGATCACATGATCCGGTATGATACTGCTGTCGGCTGTCAGCCTGTACCATTTTCCGCCGAGGTACATCGAGAACACATGCTTTGCTTCAGGATAATACGTCTCTTCACCCATATCGTCGACCGCAAAGCCCGCAGCCTTTATCTTTTCGATAAACTCTTCTTCCGAAAGTCCATTGAGATCCTTTATCACTCTGTTGTAGTCGAATATCCTCAGATCGCTGTCGGGGAATATCGCCGCCATGAAGAAATTGAACTCCTCATCGCCCGTATAGTCCGGATTCTCATCGCGCCTTTTCAGTCCGACCTTGCACGCCGACGCACTTCTATGGTGGCCGTCCGCTATGTAAAGCGCAGGGATCTCTGTGAAAAGCGCTGTTATACCTGCGATCAGCTCTTCGTCGTCCACTACCCAGAGTATATGTCGTATCCCGTCGGATGCAGTCACATCGTATACCGGCTCATTGTTCTCCGCAAAGCCCTCCACGATGGATCTGATCCTCTTGTCGTCTCTGTATGTGAGGAACACAGGCTCAGTATTCGTGTCACACACGTCGAAATGCCTGATCCTGTCCTGCTCCTTCTCCACTCGCGTGAATTCGTGTTTCCTGATCGTGTTGTTCTGATATTCATCGACTGCCACGCATCCTACTATACCGGTCTGCACGCGGCCGTCCATTATCTCTCTGTATATGTAAAGACACGGGCTGTCGTCTTCGATAAACGTTCCGTCTTCTATGAATTTCGCTATATTTTCTTTCGCTTTCTGATAAACCGATGCGTCGTACGGATCCTCCTGATCCGGCAGATCTATCTCAGATCTGCAGATATGCAGAAAGCTGTGCGGATTTCCTTCCGCCATCGCTGCCGCTTCACTTCTGTTCATCACATCGTAAGGCAGTGAAATAACATCCTGCACGCGCTCCCGTGCCGGTCTCACCGCCTTGAAAGGTCTTACTGTAGCCATTACCTGATCTCCTTTACTATCCTGTCTGTCACTTCTTCAATAGAAAGTTCCGTCGTATCGACTTCCAGCGCGTCATCCGCTTTCTTCAGCGGATTCAGCTCTCTTGTCATATCACGGTAGTCTCTCTGTTTTATATCCTCAAGAACTTCTTCGAAAGAAATGTTTTCCCCTTTTTCCTTCAGTTCTTTATAACGTCTTTCTGCTCTTTCCTCTGCCGTTGCTGTCAGGAAAAATTTGTACTCCGCGTCTTTAAGAACGTTGGTGCCTATGTCTCTGCCGTCCATTATCACGCTTTTTTTCATGCCCATGCCACGCTGCAGCTCCACGAGTTTTGCGCGCACCGCAGGTATCGCCGAAAAACGCGATGCACGTTCTGACATTTCCGGAGTCCTTATCAGATCATTGACCGTCTCGCCGTCCAGTATAATATCTCCGTCGGCAAAGTCTATGTCCGTATCGTCGAGGACCTGTACGAATCTCGCATCTCCGCCGTCTTCTATGCCTTCGAGCTTCATCTTGTAGCCTATAGCTCTGTACATCGCCCCGGTATCTATATAATCTATGCCAAGCTCAGCTGCCACAGCTTTTGCTATCGTGCTTTTACCTGCTCCGCTCGGCCCGTCTACTGCTATCCTGATCAATTTATCCATATCTGCCGTTTCTCTTTTCTCCGCTCAGCTGTTCTTTCTGTTGGTGAGCAGCTTTTCTATCTCCGCTACGAATGTGTTTATGTCTGTGAACTGTCTGTATACCGATGCAAAGCGCACGTATGCCACTTCATCCAGATCTCTGAGTCTTTCCATAACGAGCTCTCCTATCAGACTGCTCTCGACTTCCTTTTCCATCGTGTTGTTGAGACCTCTCTCGATGTCATCTACTATCTTCTCCATATCAGCGATGGACACGGGACGCTTCTCACATGCTCTTATTATGCCGTTCAGGAGCTTGTTCCTGTCAAATGCCTGACGGCTTCCATCCTTTTTTATCACCATAAGTATGACTTCTTCTATTTTTTCATAAGTCGTGAATCGCCTGCCGCACTCTTCACATTCTCTTCGTCTCCTTATAGCACGTCCATCTTCCGTATGTCTGGAGTCGATTACCTTGCTGTCTTCGTTTTCGCAATAAGGGCATCTCATTTTGTGACCTCCTTTTTCGGACATATCAGCATTCAAAATTTTATATAATTATACTACATATTGTGTCTTTTGTCTAACTTATTCCGATCATAAGAACATAGCTTAGAAAGTGGCATATCCCGATATTTGAAATGATTTTGAAGCATGGAGCGCATCAGAGTCTGATGTGTATTGTCAGAAAATATGAAATCATTAGAAAAACTGATGGCGTCATCAGAATAATCAATTATCTCTGCCGATCGTCTTGTGATATTCTTGTCAATGAAAGAAGTTCGTATCAAAAGTTGAAATCCAGATTGAAATCCAGATTTTCAGAAAAAATATATACGAACATTATCCTCCATACAATCAGGGTGTACGAACATTGAAAACTGAATAACTGCGACTTGTACGAACACATCGGGCTGATTTGCGTTCACTTGCCACATCTGTAAAGACATGCCGTTATCACTATTGGTTCAACAGAACACTGATAATTTTTGATCAATTGATCGCAGAGAGGAATAATACTATGGTGAATTTTTTAGAAGCTATGATGATAATCTGTTTCGGCTTATCGTGGCCTTTATCTATATATCGTTCGTGGACATCACGTACAGCTAAAGGAAAAAGCCTGTTTTTCGAGGTCTTTCTGTGGATAGGATATGGATTCGGTATTACGAGAAAAATCATCCTGACCTGCACAGAAGTCGATCACGGATTCATGTTTTACCTCAGCTTCATATTTTATGTATTGAACATGCTTGAAATAACGATAGACATCTGTCTTTATTTCAGAAATATCAAACTCGACAAGATACGCGATGCAGAACTGAACAAAGAACTCGCCGAAGCAGGAATAACAGCTGATCAGGAGCATTGAACAGAACACACATAAACACACTGTCTATAAAATCAGATACCGCAGATGTCCGGCAGTTTAATGAAAAAAGATCAAAGCCTGCAAACGGCTTTATTTTTTTGCAGGTTCCGCCGGTGCGCACTGTTCAGGCGCAGTGCACTCTTTTCTTTTCGCACTGCCAAACCTGCGATATCGTCTCAGCACACAGCTGATCGTGATGTCCATCTCAGCTGCTAATCTATTACAGGCGGCACATCTACCAGTATAACGTCGTCTCCTATGGTCTTCACGTGTTTCCACTTTATCACAAAGTCGTTCGGCTCTCCGCGTCCCAGCAGTTTCATGAATCCCCTGTCTCCCGGCAGCACTATCCCGTCTATACGTCCTTCCTTGAGGTTTATCTCTATATCGCATACGAATCCCATGCTCCTGCCGTCATAGATATTGATGACCTCTTTGTTTCTTATATCTTCTGTATTAAGCATATCTGCTCCTCCCTTTTCCGTTGTTTATAGATTTATATGCAGCAGGTGTACGTGCTATGCCTGTATATATAAAAATCGCAGGATGTCTTTGCGTTCATCCTGCGATCGTTTCTCATCATATTATGTTATGTATTTTCAGATGTATAATTCTTTATTGCTGCTGATCCGGCGACTACCCCTCTGATATGCTCCATCGTGATCCGTATCGGCTACCCTGCTGAAACTAGCCGTCTATATGACCTGCTTCGAGTCTCTTGAAGTAGCTCTTCGTTTCTGCAACGATTACGCCGCTCAGAGCAACAAGTGCTATCAGGTTAGGTATAGCCATCAGTCCGTTGAAGATATCCGCCAGAGTCCATACTGCCGATAACGTGAGGAACGGTCCGATCAGTACTGCCAGTATGTAGAACCATCTGTAAACCTTTACGACTCCCATCTTGCCTCCTGTCAGATATTCGAGGCATCTTTCGCTGTAATAGTCCCATCCGAGGATAGTAGTGAATGCGAAGAGAGCCAGGCACACCATCAGGATCACTGAGCCGACTCCTGCCGCCCACGGAAGGCCGTTCGAAAATGCCCATATAGTTACATCTACGCCGTCGAGTCCGTTTGCCGTCGAGAAATCATATGCACCTGTTACCATGATCGAAAGACCTGTCATAGTACAAACGATGACTGTATCGATGAATGTTCCTGTCATCGATACGAGACCCTGTCTTACAGGCTCATGCGTCTGTGCTGCAGCAGCGGCGATAGGCGCGCTTCCCAGACCTGCCTCATTCGAGAATATACCTCTTGCGACACCCTTCTGCATAGCGAGCAGCAGCGCTCCGAGAGCTCCACCTGCCATCGCTCTTGCCCCGAATGCACTTTCAACGATCATCACTACAGCTGAAGGCAGCTTTTCTATATTGTATATCAGTATCACGACGCATATTATGATATATGCGATAGCCATGAACGGCACTACGATCGAAGTAACGCTTGCGATCCTCTTCAGTCCGCCGATAACTACAAGTGCTGTGAAAAATGCCACTACGATCGCTGTGATAACAGTCGCTATCGAATACTCAGATCCAAATAAATGTACGACGTTCTGTGCCTCAGGGTCGAAAACATTCTTTACCGCAGATGCAATACCGTTTACCTGAGTTATCGTTCCGATACCAAGAAGTCCGGCACCTATGCCGAATATAGCGAACAGCTTGGCGAGCCATTTCCATCCAGGCCCCATACCCTGTTCTATATATCTGAAAGGTCCGCCAAGGAATCTTCCGCCTTTGTCCTCACGGAACTTAACAGCGAGCAGTCCTTCGGAATACTTCGTTGCCATACCGAGACATGCTGCAACTATCATCCAGAACAGTGCTCCCGGGCCTCCCGCCATAACGGCAGTCGCAACACCTACGATATTTCCTGTACCGATAGTCGCTGCCATCGCTGTACAGAGCGCACCGAAGCTCGTCACCTCACCTTTTGCTCCTTCTTCATTCTTCACCATGTACTTCAGCGCCTTGCCGAGTTTTCTGAACTGCAGCAGACCCAGTCTGATGGTCAGGTATATACCCGTTCCCATGATCAGTACGATGAGAGGCACTCCCCAGACGACTCCGTCTATTGCCTCCAGAATCTTTGTCAATGCTTCCATTTTCTTTCTCCTTCTCCTGAATAAAAAGTATCTTCTGCTCAGCTTCTCAGCTGTGCAATAACAAAAGCGGCTTCGCCACACATATTTTCATATGAAACTTTTGTTGATATTACGGAAATATCGTTTTCGATATTTCCCAGATAATAAAAAAAGCCGATATTTTTATCGACTTCCGGAGAGGACACAAATAATATAAAAACTATCTGCTCTGTCCTTTTGCCTGAGAGATTACATACAGTATATGACCCTGCATGCGTACACCTTCGGCGCTCATTATGAGACTCTCCAGAGAATCATAGCCTTTCCCGCCATATGCGGTGACATAACAACAGCCGCATGGCAGATAATAAACTAATGTTATAAGTTTATCATACCACGCGGCTCTTTTCAACTAAAATATTTACATTTTATACAAAACAGTTTCTATTTTCTATTCTGCAAATCCAGCCGTAACACACACGGCCATGGCATGCAGCGAATTTTGATTCACTGGCCTTTCGCTATTCTGCGGATGCAGCATCAGTGATCACAGCATTGTCCAGCAGAAAATCCAGCACCTTTCCGTAAAGAAGCTCCATATCCACATATTCGTCCATGGTCCTTCCGGTCTGTGTCTTTATCGTCTTCTCGTCGTACCCTGCATTCTTGTAGTTCTTTATCAGCGCATCCTTTTCCTTTTCTGTATATTCAAGTTCCTCTTTCTGCGCGATATATTCGATCAGCATCTCCTGCTTCACACGCTGCTTGCTGCTGTCTTCATTGGTCGCCGCGAATTCGTCCTCATCGCCGAAATCGTAGGCAGCCAGCAGTTCATCACGTGTCATGTCGTATTCCTTTGCCATGGTATCCATCTGATCGCTGTTGAACTGTATATAGTAATCGAGCTCTCTTTCCGGATATTTCTTGACTTCCACATTTTCCAGTAGATTTGACCATAGTGTCGTCTTCTGATTGTTTATCGCTTCCTGTTCCTTTTCATCGTAAAGCTTTTTCTCAAGATCCGCTCTGTATTCCTCGACAGTCTCGAATTCCGTGGTATTCTTGACGAAATCTTCATCCAGCACAGGAACTTCTTTTCTTGTCGCCGAATTTATCTTGACAGTGAACACTACATCTTTTCCCTGAAGATCCTCAGAGGAATAATCCTCCGGAAACGTCAGCTCAAGATCAGTCTTTTCTCCGACTTTCTTTCCGATCAGACCCGATTCGAATCCGTCTATGAAGCTTCCGCTGCCTATAGTCAGATCATACCCCTCTGCCGATCCTCCGTCGAATTTCTTGCCGTCCAGCTTTCCGGTGTAGTCGATATTTACAACATCACCATTCTCGATAGCAGTCCCTTTATCAAGCTCCTTGTCAGTGGCTGCTTCATCCAGAGCACTCTGTATCGCAGTCTCGACTTCATCATCAGTCACGGAAATGCTGTACGATGCGACTTCCATCCCCTTGTAATCCCCGACCTTTATATACTTGCTAAGGTCATAATCATCGTATGATACTTCAGTACCGCACGATGACAGGCAGAAAGCCATTATCACACATAAAACCAACGCTGATGTTCTCAATGCTTTTCTTTTCATTTGATTTTCTCTCCATTTCAGATTATCGATGCCCGGTTTATCAGAGCATTTTATGTATACGTTCCATCGACGCATCAAGATCTGCCATCGACTTGGCACAGTTTTTCAGTTCCTGCACCACATACCCCGGCATTTCTTTTTTGCTCTTATATTTGAGCTCATGTTCAAGACTCGCCCAGGTATCCATCGCGATCGTGCGTATCTGTATCTCGACAGGCATGTTGTAAGTCCTGTCCGACAGGAATATAGGGACTTCCACCAGCAGATGCAGGCTCCTGTAGCCGCTCTCCTTGGGGTTCCTTATATAATCCTTGCGCTTAAGCAGCTTGATATCATCCTGTCTCAAAAGACTTTCCTCGACCGTGTAGATATCGTCTATGTAATTGCATACTACTCTGACCCCTGCAAAATCCATCACTTTATAGACCGACTCCATTTCCATAGGCCAGCCTTTCCTGCCGATCTTATCCACGATACTCTCGATGCTTTTAAGTCTGCACTGCATATGATGTATCGGATTGTAATCATTCCTTACACTGAACTCATTGTCAAGGACCTCGAGCTTGGTGCTTATCTCTTTTATCGCCGCATGATATCTCATCCTGAGATCTCTGAACTCCCTTGCGAGCTCTCTCGCATTGTCTATGGTGACGCTCATCTCGGGCGGTATCATAGATTCGTTGATAACGAAGTTTTCATTCTTCTCTAATATCATATCGATCTCCTTCTCCGGCGATTTTATCATTCTTTTTTGTAAATCAGGTGATTTTTTCCAAAAAAACAGACGGAAGCATCTGCTTCCGTCCATTCTTTCACAATCTATTATACATTCATCTATTTACCATCTTTGTTAAGTGGCGGGAACAATTCATCAAATGAAGTCTCGTTAGTCGATGCAAGCTCTGATATATCTCTTATCTTGCCTGCCTTCTTTGCGATCTGATATCCGATCATCGGCAGAACTATAGCTCCGCATGCGATCGCAAAGATGAGGACATCTTCAAATACCAGCATGATCAGGCATATGATCTGTGCTATTACTGCAAAGTAAGGGATCCATCTCTGACCTTTCTTTACTCTTGCCTTCAGGCATGTTTCAGGATCATATCCGTTTCTCTTGAGCTTTCTTCTGAGAGAAAGATGCGACAGGATGATTCCTACCCATGCCAGAGTTCCTGTGAATCCTGACAGTGACAGCAGGCTTACATACAGGTCTTCGAGATATCCTGTAACCTGTGAAATAAGTCCTAACAGAAGTACGATCCACATGAAGCCCAGAGTCCAGAGAACTGCAGCTCTAGGGTTTCCTGATTTAGTTACTTTGCTGAGGAACTTAGGTGCCAGACCTTCGATCGAAAGCCCGAACATGCATCTTACTGTTCCGTAGAAGCCTGTATTTGCACAGCTGAATGCTGCAACCAGTACTACTGCCGAGAATACGAAGCCAAGCCATTCTATGCCGTAGTAGTTCATGATATCAGCAAATACCGGATTTGCATCACTTGCCAGCTCATATGGATAAACGAGTATAACAAGGATCAGCGGCAGTATGTAAAGCAGTGCGATACGGTAAGTAACACTCTTGCATGCCTTAGGTACTGATTTCTCAGGATTCTGAGATTCTGCAGCCGCAAGACCGACGATCTCTGTACCCTGGAAAGTTACCAGTACTACTGTCATGTTCACCAGTACAGCCATGATACCCAGAGGGAATACCTTCTGACCGAATGACATAGTAGCGTCTCCGAAGTTTACAATACCTGCCAGGAAACCTGTGTAACTGCTGCTCTGACCCCAGAGACCTACCCAGATACCAAATGCAGCGATAACGAATATCATGATAACTATTACCTTAGTGATAGCAAGTCCTGCCTCGATCTTTGCGAAGATATCTACTGCGCAGAGATTTATAACAGTTATTGCAGCCATTGCGCCGAGAGCGATAGAAACATATGTAACTGCACTGTCTGTTCCCATCAGCGATGTGAGCACGGTCGAAACCGCTATCGCTTCGGATGGTACATAGCATACCCAGTTGAACCAGAATGCCCATCCGAACCCGGTCGAAATGGTAGGAGTCAGGAACTCACTGGTATATGCCACGAACGATCCTGTTCTAGGAACGTTTACCAGCAGTTCCGAATAAGAAATCATAGTACCGTAAACGATAATACCAGTCACAATAAATGCGATCAGCACGCCAGGTCCCATGCTGGAGAGGCAGGCGCCTATCCCGAGGAAATAACATGATCCGATTACACCACCAATACCGATGAATGCAACCTGCCAGCCTTTGATACCGCGTTTCAGTTCGTTCTTTTCATTAGAAGCGGAAACTTTTCTTTCGTCTGTCATAACACCCTCCTTTTCTTCGATACATAATTGCCACTCTGAATCAGTCGTATTTTCATTCTCGAACAGTTTTAAAATATTTTAAATTTTATATTATTGCGTATGAAATTTCGAATTGTTGAAAATTACTAGTAATTCAGATAACTCATTATATGCTAATAGATATCCGATGTCAACCAACAAAATCACAAATTGTTGCAAAAACGCTTTTGCGCATTTTACAAACATTTTCTGTGCGTAATACGTTCTCATGTACCATTATATGCATCCTCGGTAACAGTATTACCATGACGACAAAACGGACGCACAGGTGATGAACTTTTCACCTGTGCGCCCGCCTCCGTAGCAGATATATCAGACATATTTCTTCATATAATTCAGAGCGTTCTTTTCAAGACGCGATACCTGCGCCTGACTTATCGATATCTCATCCGCGACCTCCATCTGCGTCTTTCCCTCAAAGAATCTCATAGTAAGGATGTTCTGCTCCCTGGGTGACAGTTTCTTCATCGCCTCCGAAAGCGAAAGATTTTCTATCCATTTCACATCTGTGTTTTTCATATCCCTTATCTGATCCATCACATATATGGGATCGCCGTCATCGTTGAAAACGGGATCGAACAGTGAAACAGGATCCTGTATCGAATCAAGTGCCAGCACTACATCTTCTTTTTTCACTTCAAGCTCGCGCGCTATCTCATCTACCGTAGCCTCACGCTGCAGCTCACGCCCGAGCTTTTCCCTGGCCGTAAGCGCCTTGTACGCCAGATCTCTCATCGATCTTGAAACTCTTATGCTGTTGTTGTCTCTCAGGTAGCGCCGTATCTCTCCGATTATCATCGGGACCGCATACGTGCTGAACTTCACGCCATGCGACATATCGAAATTGTCGAGAGCCTTGATCAGCCCTACACATCCTACCTGGAACAGATCGTCGGGGTTTTCCCCTCGTCCGGAAAACTTCTGTATCACGCTGAGCACCAGTCTCAGATTGCCTTTTATGAATTCATCCCTGACCTCCATGTCTCCCGCTTTCACCGCCACGAGCATGTCATGCATCTCCTGGTCACGGTACCGCGGCAGACTCGCCGTATTAACACCACAGATTTCCACCTTGCCGGCCATAAATAATTATCCTCGCATATCCTTCGCTCCCCTTTAAGCGACCTTCGATGTCGTAATATATTTATGTGCAGATCGTCATTTTTTTATTCTGCATGCAGCATATCAAACCGTGGTTTTTTCTTCACAAAAAACGGCAGGACACCCTGAGCATGTCGCTCATAGCATCGCTGCCGTTTTTATCATATTTCGTCATATGACCTGCATTATGCAAGCACCTTTTCAAGGATAGCAAGTCCCGCATCGATCTCCTCATATGTTATCGTAAGAGGAGGCAGAAGTCTTACTTTGTCCTTTGCAGTGAGTATCATCAGACCGGCCTCAAGCGCATCGCTGACTACCTTTGAAGCCTCTTTGCCTTCCACTGCGACTCCGAGCATCAGGCCCATTCCTGACACATCTTTGACCTGAGGCATAGCCATCAGCTTTTCCTTTATATATTCGCCTTTGGCTTCCACTTCCCTGAGGAACGCGTCATCCATTCTCGTCAGCACTTCGACCGCACCCGCACATGCGACAGGATTCCCGCCATACGTCGTACCGTGATCGCCAGGCTTGAGCACATCGCAGCATTTTTCGCTGAATATCGCACCGCCGATAGGAAGACCGCCGCCGACACCCTTTGCAAATGTCACGATATCAGGCTTCACACCGAAATGCTCGTGCGCGAACAGCTTGCCGCTTCTGCCGATACCCGTCTGCACCTCATCGACTATGAACAGGATGTCTTTTTCTCTGCAGATCCTCTCTGCCGCCTTTACAAAGTCCTCATCGAGATTGAGCACTCCGCCCTCTCCCTGTATCATTTCCATCATTATCGCACATGTATTCTCGTCAGCCAGTTTCTCGAGCTGAGCGGAATCATTCGCGTCGCAGTAGTCGAATCCGCCTACGAAAGGAGTGAAGAACTTGTGGTAATGCTCCTGTCCCGTAGCCGTTATCGTCGCCATAGTCCTGCCGTGGAACGAATTGTTGAGCGTGATTATCTTGTTCACGTTTTCGCCCTTGTTCACCGTGCCGTATTTTCTGGCAGTCTTGATCGCCGCTTCATTCGCCTCCGCACCGGAGTTTCCAAAGAATACTTTCTTCAGTCCGGTTCTCGACGTGAGCATGTCTGCCACCTTCACCTGCGGCTCCGTATAGAACAGGTTTGACACGTGCTGCAGCTTTTTCAGCTGAGCAGTCACAGCCTCTACCCATCCGTCGTCACAGAAGCCGAGGGAATTCACGCCTATTCCCGCTGTAAAATCTATGTATTTCTTGCCGTCTGCCGATGTGCAGCAAGCGCCTTTTCCGCTCTCTGCCACCAGGTCATATCTGCCGTATGTCGATACTATTTTTTCCTTGTCCAGTTTCTTGATCTCACTACTATTCATTCCAGTATTTCTCCTCGTTTTCTTTGATGATCGCTGTTCCTATACCTTTGTTCGTAAATATCTCCAGGAGGAGTCCGTGCGGTATCCTTCCGTCCATTATATGCACTCTTGACACACCCTTGTTGATAGCGTCTATGCAGTTTTCGATCTTAGGCAGCATGCCGCCCGAGATCACACCCTGTTCGATCAGATCCTGTGCTTCATTCGTGTAAAGCTCAGATATCACGGATTCCGGGTCTTCCGGATCGAGTCTCACGCCCTCCACATCTGAAAGGTATGCGAGTTTCTCTGCCCTGAGCGCTGTAGCTATCGAGCTTGCCGCTTCATCGGCATTGATATTGTATGTAACGCCGTCCTTGTCCATTCCCACAGGGAACACTACAGGCAGGAAATCCTTCTCCAGAAGATCCTCCAGGATCTTCGTGTCCACTTCGGTCACATCACCGACAAATCCTATATCCTCGCTTCCCGAGAACTTCTTCTCTACAGTGAGGAGGCCGCCGTCCTTGCCGCTTATGCCTGCAGCCTTTATGCCGAGAGTCTGGATCTTTGCGACCAGCTCCTTGTTGACCCTTGCGAGTACCATCTCCGCAAGCTCCATCGTGTCGGCATCCGTGACTCTCAGACCGTTCACGAATTTAGTGTCCATCCCTACCTTGTCCACCCATCGGCTGATCTCCTTGCCGCCGCCGTGAACGATGATAGGCTTGAACCCTATCAGCTTGAGCAGTACAACGTCCTCGATGACGTCCTGCTTGAGCTCCTCATCTATCATAGCGCTGCCGCCGTATTTTACAACAATTATTTTTTTGCTGAAACGCTGTATATAAGGCAGCGCTTCTATAAGTACCTCTGCTTTATCCAAATATTTCTGATTTACCATCATTAACTCCTGTAGTCTCCGTTTATCTGAACGTAATCATAAGTGAGATCGCATCCCCATGCGACTGCACTGCCGCTGCCCTGATGCATATCCACCTTTATCGTTATCTCCTCTTCCGCCAGTATCTCCGACGCCTTTTCTTCGCTGTATTCCTTGTGTCTCGAGCCCTGACAAACGAAAACGCTGCCCTTTGCAGACTCCATCACTACATCGATGTTATCTGTGCTGAATTCTCCCGGCGCATATCCGATCGCACAGAGGACACGTCCCCAGTTAGCGTCTGCCCCGAACATCGCAGCCTTGAGAAGATCTGAGGCTATGACTGACTTGCTTATCACCTGAGCCTGCACGTCATCTGCCGCACCGCTGACGATGCACTCGATGAGCTTGGTCGCTCCCTCGCCGTCTCTCGCCAGCTTCTTTGCAAGGTATACAGTCACTGCCGAAAGAGCTTCTCTGAATGCATCGAGAGCTTCTCCCTCGCCCGTGATCCTGTCGTTTCCTGCAAGACCGTTTGCCAGTACCACTACCATGTCGTTCGTCGACGTATCGCCGTCCACGCAGATCTGGTTGTAGCTCGTCTTCACATTTTCTTTCAGAACGCTGTCAAGCACTTCAGGAGCGATATCCACATCAGTGGTTATGAATGAAAGCATCGTCGCCATGTTAGGGTTTATCATGCCGCTGCCCTTTGCGATGCCGCCTATCCTGCATGTTTTCCCGCCTATGGAAACCTCTACTGCGACTTCCTTAGGTATCGTATCAGTCGTCATGATGGCTTCTGCAGCCGACGCCGATCCGTTGTAATCCGCGATCTTCGCAAGCTCCGGTATGCCTCTTTCGAACGGCTCCATCTGCAACTGCTGGCCTATGACTCCCGTCGAACATACGACGATATCGTTTTTGTCAGCACCTATATTCGACGCTGTTATCTCGCATGTCTTCTCAGCCACGGCTTCCCCGTCCGGAGCGCATGTATTGGCATTGCCGCTGTTGCATATCACAGCGATCGCTTTTCCGTCTGCTATGTGATCTTTCGTTACCTTGAGCGGTGCGCCTTTTACCTTGTTAGTAGTATAAACGGCTGCAGCACTGCACATCACATCGCTGACTATCAGAGCCAGATCTTTTTTATCGATCGTGCCTTTTATGCCGCATGCAGTCCCTGCCGCTCTGAATCCGGAAGGCGCACACACGCCTCCCCCTGTATATCTTATCTCGGTATTTTTCATATCTATATCAGCCCCTTTGTCTCGTCTATTCCCAGCATTATGTTCATATTCTGTATAGCTGCACCTGAAGCTCCCTTGCCCAGATTGTCATATACAGCCACCAGAAGTATATTGTCGTCATTTCCTTCGACCGTTATCTCGAGTCTGTTCGTTCCGGACAGCTGTCCTGCAGCGATGAATCCTCCCTCATCCAGTGAATCCTTCACTGTTACCAGCGGCTGATCCTTGTAATATCCCGCAACTGCCTTTTCTACATCGGCTTTCGTCAGTCCGTCGACCTTGATCGGTACAGTCACCTCCATGCCGCTGTAGTAGTCAGCCACTATAGGAGAAAATGCAGGCGCACTGCTTATCCCGGTCGCTGCGATTATTTCAGGCAGATGTTTGTGTGCCTGTGCTATGCCGTACTGTCTCGGACTGCAGAGTATATCCTGTCCGCCCATATTGCCTCTCTGTCTTTCAGGACTTTCATACTGTGCGATCATCTTCTTGCCGCCGCCGCTGTATCCCGTGAGAGAGCATGCGCAGAACGGATAGTCTGCAGGAACGAGTCCTGCCTCGAGGAGCGGCTTTATCAGCAGTATCACACCTGTAGCATGACATCCCGGAACTGCCACTCTGTTGCTGTTTTTGATCTTTTCTCTCTGTCCCCCGCAAAGCTCAGGCATGCCGTACACCCATGACGGATCTGTCCTGTGCGCCGTTGAAGTATCGAGTATCCTGCACTCTGCCGGCGCTGCTGCCGCGATCTCTCTCGCTGCCGCATCAGGCAGGCACAGGAACGAAATGTCCGCCTGCTTTATAAGGCTCAGCCTTTCATCGAGATCCTTGCGCTTTTCCTGATCTATCTTCAGGAGATCTATATCATCTCTCTTCTGAAAATACTGGTGTATCTTCAGACCTGTAGTGCCTTCTGCACCGTCGATAAAAACTTTGTATTTCATAATCGCCTCCGCTTGTATAATATACTATTTATATGAAGTATTCGTGTTGAATTTTTATTAATCACTCAGAATATTTATTCATAAAGCTTATGATACACCAGGAAGGCCGTTTTTTCAATATTTTTTTGTTAATTTAACCCAATTTTTTTATTTCTTTTTGTAGTCTGCCTATTATCTTTTTTTCAAGTCTGGATATATATGACTGAGATATCCCCATCCTGTCTGCTACCTCTTTCTGGGTCAGCTCGCGGCATCCGGCAAGCCCGAAGCGCATCTGCACTATCTCCCGCTCTCGTCCTGACAGCTGCCTCAGCGCATGCACAAGCAAATTTTTATTGACTTCATCTTCGAGATGCCCGTAAACCTCATCGTTTTCCGTGCCCAGTATATCGGAAAGCAGCAGCTCGTTGCCGTCCCAGTCCACATTCAGCGGCTCGTCAAGGGAAACCTCCCCCTTTATCTTGTTGTTCCGTCTGAGGTACATCAGGATCTCGTTTTCTATGCATCTTGATGCATAAGTGGCCAGCTTTATGTTCTTCTCAACCTTGAACGTGTTGACCGCTTTTATCAGTCCTATCGTGCCTATGGATATCAGATCCTCGACATTGACTCCGGTGCTCTCGAATTTTTTCGCTATGTAAACGACCAGCCTGAGATTGTGCTCTATAAGCAGGTCTCTGTCCTTTTTCCTGCCGTTCACCGCGCCCAGTATCGCATCGCGTTCTTCTTCTGCCGACAGCGGCGGCGGCAGTGTATCGCTTCCGCCTATGTAAAATACTGTGTTTTTCTTTTTAAAAAGCTTTTCCCTGATCCATGCAATAAGTCTCATCCTACCCATCCCTTCTGTTGTCCTGTACCTGCAGGCTCCTCACCTGTCATCCCGAGCTCGCTTTGCGCCGCCGCAGACCTGCTGTGCATTTCCCGGGAAAGAAGCAGCTCGCATCCCTCCAGATCTCTGCCTGCCAGCCCGAATCCGCATCCTGCCCTCGCTATGATCGTGTTTCCCCGGTGCTTTCCCGCACTTTCCACATCATCGACACGCACAGCCTCCAGCAGACCGTGTGCGCCTATCACATCATAAGGTATCAGCCTGCTCCGCTCCGGCGTCACTATACCCGCGCTTTCCAGCCGCTCCCACAGACTTTCCTGTGCCACCGCGACCGCCATGCCGCTGACAGGGTCTGTTAGCTGATTGCCGGAGTCAAAGAATCCTCTGGTTTCCACGATACTGCCGCCGCTGACGATCCTTACAGCGAAGACATGCTCGCTGTAAAACTTCTTTTTTGAAACAGTTCTGATGATCTGTTTTGCCGTAAACGTCCCTGTGCATATGAAGACAGCCAGCATCGCAGCTTTCATATCTCCCGTGTAAATGCCTGTCGCTGCATACATGCCGGTGTTTCCGGTCACGAGCAGCAGCCCCATCGTGACGCCGCCCATGAAATATGTCACCAGTATCAGCACCAGCGCTTTTTTCCATGCACCTTTGACGCCGAACACTACCACTGATACTGCGAACGCGAACCCCGCTTCGAGCACAACAGTGAGAGGCATCCTCACCGGCAGGAATATCAGCATCGCAAACAGTCCGCACATCACCCCACCGGCAGCGAGTCTGAGCTTTGCAGTACGCCCGTGGAGATCCGCGCCGAAAACCTCTGCCGTTATGTATATCAATGCGCAGCCTATTATGAAATTCTCCGCAAACAGGATGTCTCCGTAAACCGTCATCATGCACCTCTTCTTTTCTGCCGCTCTGAATGCTGCAGATCCCAAATGATCCGGATGCGGCAATTAAGATTATATATTTTCCACGCTCCACAATTTGTCGAAAGCGGTGCGGGCGCAAAAAAAGAGACCGGGAATTCCGGTCTCTGCGACTTCATGTATTATTAGAGCTTTCTCACGCCGTACGGCACTAGATAGCTTTCTTTGCAGTTTCACAAAGCTTTGCGAAAGCAGCTGGATCGTGGATAGCCATTTCTGAAAGCATCTTTCTGTTGATCTCGATGTTTGACTTCTTGAGTCCATCCATCAGTCTGCTGTATGATATGTCGTTCATTCTTGCAGCAGCGTTGATTCTTGCGATCCATAACTTTCTGTATTCTCTCTTCTTGTTCTTTCTTCCAACGTAAGCTGAACGGAGAGCTCTCATAGTTGCGGGTTTAGCGGCTTTGAAAGTCTTGCTCTTTGCGCCGTAGTACCCTTTTGCCATCTTTAATACTTTTTTATGTCTCTTATGTGCATTTACACCCTTTTTTACTCTTGCCATTTTACTACCTCCCTACTATTTGCTCAGTACTGCTTTTATTCTCTTAAGATCTGCGCTTGTCAGAGTTGTTGCCTTTCTCAGGCCTCTCTTTCTCTTCTGGCTCTTCTTAGTAAGGATGTGGCTCTTGTATGCTTTATTTCTCTTTACTTTTCCTGAACCTGTTATTTTGAATCTTTTTGATGCGCCTCTGTGAGACTTCATTTTCTGCTTTGCCATGGTATATTTTCCTCCTGTATAAATTATTCCTTCAGTTTATTTATCGCTCTTCGGTGTAAGTATCATCGTAAGGCTCCTGCCTTCGAAATTAGGCTTTCTGTCGATATCACCAACATCCGAAACGGCTTCGGCAAATTTGTTCATAACTTCCATGCCTCTTGCGACATAATCCTTTTCTCTGCCTCTGAACCTCAGGCTTACTTTCAGCTTATCACCGTCTTTGAGGAACTTCGATCCTGTCTTTGCCTTTACCATGATATCGTGATCCTCGATGAATGTCGAAAGTCTTATCTCTTTCACCTGAGTAGTCTTCTGCTTTTTCTTCGCTTCTTTTTCTTTCTTCTGAAGTTCATACTTATACTTGCCGTAATCCAGGATCTTGCACACCGGCGGGTTTGCCTTCGGTGAGATGCAAACCAGGTCAAGTTTCTTTTCTTCAGAAATATCAAGAGCTTCCTGTCTGCTCATGATCCCCATCTGGGTACCGTCCGTATCGATGACTCTCAGTTCCTTTGCACGAATTTCTTCGTTTATCATAGCTTCTCTGCTAATTGTCTTACACCTCCAAAAAACATATTGAAAAAGGCGGATACGTATATCCGCCTCAATTATACAATAGTTTCGATCCCGCCAGATCCGCACCGGAAAACAGACAGGATAAAATCTGCTGAATATTGACCCCAGTAACTTTCGCCTTGAGGTGAGAAGCGGATAACTTCTTCTTTCTACCTGAATAACTATATCATATGCAGCGGCCGCATGCAAGGATTTTTTGCTCCGCTGCAGCCTTTTCCGCAGATTCCGCAGATCCCCGTGCATCTCGCATGCAGCCCGGGAATCCATGATCCTGCGCTTTGCGCAAAAGCCTCACTCATGTAGGCAGCGTGCGCCTTTACAACTCTCTACAGACCGAGCTCCGCAGCCAGCTGTTCTTTCGTTCTGAGGCCGACGAGCCTTTTATCGATCTGGCCGTCTTTGAAGAGTATGAGCGTAGGAATGCTGCTCACGCCGAATTTTATAGCCAGCGCCTGTTCTTCGTCTACATTTATCTTGCCGATCCTGATGCTGTCGTACTCTGCTGCCATCTCATCCAGCACAGGTCCCTGCATCATGCATGGGCCGCACCACGACGCCCAGAAATCAACGAGCACCGGCTTTAACGACTCCACTACTTCTTTCTCAAAATTGTCTTTTGTTATTTTAATTATTTCCATATCGATTACCTCTCTTTTTTCTTATTCTGCCCGAATCTCTATGTATCATCAGCAGTTTTGAGCACATCGCTCCGCTACCTATATAATAACACTTCCATATTGGACTATCAAGGTAAATTAAATATGTTTTTGTTATGCAAAGCCGCCGGCGTTCTCATGCAAAGCGCAGACGCTATTCCGTCATGCCGGCTGCGCAGTCGTCGCACAGGAAAACATCGACGCCGGATTCGTTGGTGAACTGCTGAGTAGCCTTTGCTCCGCACAAAAGGCACATCGTCGAGCATTCCTCGCAATAGTAATTCGTCACGGTCTCCCCGTCCAGCTCGCTTTTGATCGCTTTGGTCGGCGTCGCACCGCACCATATGCACGCCTCGTCTGACGTGTAGCCGCATCCCGCCGCCAGGATCAGCATCATCATAGTTATAACTGCAAATATCGCTTTTTTCTTTATCATGGTTTCGCTCTTTCGTTCTCCTTGATCCTGATATATCCCAATGCACTCTGCGTAATTATCATCATATATCATACAACGATGCCGCACCCCCTGTATCAGTCCTGCCATTATATCATCTTTACTGTAAGCATGTCCACTCACTAAAATGAGCTGGCGCGCCCTTTTCCTGTGAGCTGCCATGCCGGCTTCGGTGAGCTGCCACTCAGTTTTCAGCAATCTGTCGCACCGATTTCAGCCATAAATACCCTTTATCACCTGCCGTATGGCTGAAATATTCCAAAATTATCAAATAAAACGAATGAGGCTCGACCGTCAAATGGATGTTCATGGAAATTTTCAGCCATAGAAGCCTTGAAAAGCCGATATATAGCTGAAAGACAGATAAAACACTTTCTCAAGAGCATGCTGACAACGAGCAACGATGCCTGATATTCCCCTGCATTTCCATTTTTCCGCCATGCGACTCTGTAATTATATGATTTACGGCTGAAATCGGAAAAACATCGGCTCAGCCACAGTTCAGCACAAAACTGCCGGCATATGTGACAGCGAAGTTCCAAGCGGCCGTCCTCGACATTATCGTGGTGAAGACGGTAAAAGCTGCAAAAGAATGTTCTTTTCCGTTCTTTTTTCACCCGCTACCGAAAACACACGTTTACATTTTGTTCTTTTTATGATATCATGTTCTCATATAAAACTGCCCTTTAGTCCATGAGGAGGATTTAGACATGTTAAAAGAACGCGAACAGAAGATTCTGGATTATATGAGAAAAGAAATAAGAGAAAAAGGCTATCCTCCTACTGTGCGTGAGATATGCTCGGCGCTTGATATCAAGTCCACTTCTACGGCGCACAAGGATATCGCAAGTCTCGTAAGCAAAGGCTACATAAAAAAAGATCCTTCCAAACCGCGTGCACTGATGCTCGTGGACAACGGACAGGATCCTGTACACGATAAAACTTCGGAATCAGTACAGAAAAATATACAGAACAGCGTATCGCAGACTGAAGTAGTCGATATTCCGGTAGTCGGCAGGATCGCAGCCGGTACGCCGATACTCGCAGAACAGAACATCGAAGACAGCTTTCCGATCCCTGCACGTTTCGTCGGCAGCGGACCGAACTTCATGCTCACCGTCAGAGGTGAAAGCATGATCGAAGCCGGCATCATGGACGGCGACTACATCCTTGTAGAGCAGCAGAACACAGCACGCAACGGTGATATCGTAGTTGCAATGGTCGACGGCTTCGAAAGCGAGGCCACAGTCAAGACATTTTACCGGGAGGCCGATCACATAAGACTGCAGCCGGAAAACTCCGCAATGAGCCCGATCATCGTTAAAGATGTCAAGATACTCGGCAAGGTAAAAGGAGTGTTCCGATACTTCTAAGCCAGCCTTTATTATAATCGTATAAATTTTTATCAGTATATGACAAAGCCGCCATGATGATTTCATGGCGGCTCATTTATTGGCGCTTTAGCATGAGAAAAGGACTGTCGCATTGGGACGTATATTTAACTGTATATTTCGCCTCACTCATAACTTCAGTTCTTTGAACAGCTCATTCAAATCGCTGTAACCCTTTACAGAGCGGTCCTTTGTGTTCCTTTCCGCTTCCAGCATTGCAGCGATCGTTTCCCGGTTCGGCTGATTCAATGAAATATCAAAAGGGATCCTTCCTTCTCTGATAGACTGACGAACAAATATATTGAACGCTGTAGACAAATTCATGCCAAGTTCCGCAAACAAAGCGTCCGCCTGTGCTTTGAGCTCAGAATCCATCCTTATACTTATATTTGTAGTATTTCCAGCCATATAACCATCTCCTCGCATATTTTTAGTATATTGTACGCTAACAGCATGAAAAAATCCATTATCTGCACGAAAAAATTGTATACTTTTACATAAAATCCACGATCAAAACCCACCTGCGCTCCTTTTCATATTATCTCTCTGTTCTGCGCAAACTAAACAAAAGTATCAATAAAAAACAAAACCTACAGAAACGGAGTGTATAACTATGGACAATAACATGGACCTTAATTATGAAATGTTCTGCTATCAGTGCGAACAGACTGCAGGCGGAAAGGGCTGCACGAAGCTGGGCGTCTGCGGCAAAACACCTGAGATCGCAGCGCTTCAGGACCTGCTGATATTTCAGCTCAAGGGGATCAGCTGTTATGCAAAAGCACTGGCTGACTATGGTCAGCGCTCACACAATGGCCAGGATACCTGCAAAGGCAGGGGCTGCGCCAGCCGCGGCGATAACGGTCAATCACACATAAATAAAGCTATCGTCAGCTTTATCGAAAGCGCGCTCTTTACGACTCTGACGAACGTCAACTTCGATGCAGACGCACACATTGAGCTTTTGCACAGATCGCAGCAAATAAAAGAAGCTCTGCGTTCCGAAGCAAAGGCATCAGACGACAGTGAAGCCATCTGCAAAGCGGCAGAAAAAACAGCTCACGCGACTTTCGATCTGCCGGAGTCAAAAAGCGAGATGCTGCAGGAATCGCAGATCGCAGGCATAATGTACGAACGTGACCTCGATCCCGACATCAGGTCGCTGAGACAGACGATCGTCTACGGACTCAAGGGGATCAGCGCCTACGGACACCAGGCGCGCGAACTCGGATTTTACAGCAATCAGGTCGACGACTTCTATATCACGGCACTGGAGGCGACGACCGACGACAGCCTCAGCGCGGACGAACTGATCCGGATGACGATGCGCACCGGAGAAGCTGCTTTTGAAGTGATGAAGACACTCGACGATGCAAACACATCTGTATACTCAGATCCTGCGCCGCGAACGGTCGACACGACTGTACGCAAAGGGCCGTTCATCATCGTATCGGGCCATGATCTCAAAGACCTGGAAATGCTGCTGGAGCAGTCTGAAGGCAAGGGCGTCAACATCTACACCCACGGCGAGATGCTGCCAGGCCACGGATATGAAAAGCTCAACAGGTATTCGCATCTCGTTGGTAATTTCGGCGGCGCGTGGCAGGATCAGCAGAAGGAGTTCGATGACCTGCCGGGGTGCATACTCATGACAACGAACTGCCTGATGCGTCCGAGAGAATCGTATAAAGACCGCATATACAGCACCAATGTCGTCGGCTGGGACGGGATAAAATATATCCCCAAAAATGCGGACGGAACAAAGGATTTCAGCGAGATCATCGAACACGCGCTGCAGCTCGGCGGCTTCAGCGAGGATCAGGAACCGAAGAAAATAATGACCGGGTTTGCCCGAGAGGCGGTCCTCAGCCATGCCGAACACATCGTCAGCTCAGTCAGGGAAGGAAAGATCAGACACTTTTTCCTCATCGGAGGATGCGACGGCGCAAGGCCTGGCCGCAACTACTTCACTGAATTCGCAAAGCTCGTTCCGGACGACTGCCTGATACTGACTCTTGCATGCGGTAAATACCGCTTCAACAAGCTCGATTTCGGCGAGACTGCGGGCCTGCCGAGACTTCTCGATGTCGGCCAGTGCAACGACGCATACTCCGCAGTACGGATCGCCGAGGCGCTGGCGGATGCGTTCGAGACCGATATCAACAGCCTGCCGCTTTCCTTCATCTTATCATGGTATGAACAGAAAGCCGTTGCCGTGCTGCTGGCGCTGCTGAGCCTGGGCGTTAAAAACATCTATCTGGGCCCGACACTGCCGGCGTTCCTCAGCCCTAATGTGCTGCAGTATATGACCGACACATTCGGCCTCAGACCGATCAGCAATGCAGAGGATGACATCAAGTCATGCCTCAAACAGAACATCTGATCCAGCCTGCGATCTGCATATAAAACCCCATATGCAGACCGCATATACGCTTGCCCCCCCATATAACGATTTCATTCCTTAAGCAAAACGTGACTCCCGGCAGCCGTCTGGCGCTCGAAGTCACGTTTGTCGTTTTATCTGTCTGTCAATTTATTTATAACATTTCAGGATCGGAGGTTTCCTGTTCTTACTATTCATATTTCCAGAAGCTTCTCGATCAGATCATAGTGTCCATCTACACATCTTACGGTACCTTCCATATCACCTGCTGATATCCCGTCAACAATACCTCTGTGATATCCATGAAGCTTTGCTTTCTCATCTGCACCTGCTCTGCTGATAACGATATCGATCCATTCCTGATACACATCTGACACCGCATCAAGGATCGTCGTCATCAGTGGATTTCCGGTAGCCTGCAAAAGCAGTGCGTGAAAATCACGATCCAGCAGCACCTGCCGCTCGTCTGCCGCACTTTCCATATCTTCAAGGATCCCCCTGAACTTCTGCCTGTCTTCTGCCTCAAGATCCTTCGCAGCCAAAAGCATGCATGCCGACTTTTCCATCACTCGCCTGAATTCGCAGACATCTCTTTTCGTGACAGTTCCCAGAGCCAGCATCATCGTACAGATCTGACGGATGGAGCGGTGCGCATCGCCTGTCAGATAATTGCCCGAACCCTGCACGCTGCGGATCATCCCCATACCGTGCAGTATGCTGAGCGCTTCCCGCGTGGAATTCCTTCCTATCCCCAGTGTTTCCGCGATCGACCTCTCTGTCGGCAGCTTCGATCCTACACCGAGCTCACCGCTGCAGATCAGCTGATTTATATAGTCTATGACTTTTTCATATTCCATAGATTCAGATTTACCCATACGTACGCCTCCTCACAGGATCATAACAGGATCAGAGAAAATGAGTATAAAGCGATGCCAGCACAACGGTCAGCACTCCGGATACAGCTATCGCCAGACTGCTCATGGCACCTTCGATCTCGCCTATCTCTATGGCCTTTGCCGTTCCGATCGCATGGGAAGATGCACCGAATGCAAGACCTTTTGAAACAGGCTCCGTTATCCGGAATATTTTGCATATCAGTTCACCGAACATATTGCCGAAAACGCCTGTGATGATGATCACTGCAACGGTGATCGTCACATATCCGCCCAGCTCCTCCGAAACTCCCATGCCTATAGCTGTAGTGATGGACTTCGGCAGCAGCGTCACATACTCTTTATGACTGAGTCCGCACAGCAGCGACAGTCCCAGCACAGTGCTGAGGCTCGTCACCGTTCCTGCAGCAAGACCCAGCATGACCGCCTTGTAATGCTTTTTCAAAAGGCTCCACTGCTCATACAGCGGTATCGCCAGACACACGGTAGCCGGAGTAAGCAGCCAGCTCAGATATTTTGCACCTTCGTTATATGTTTCATAATCCACTTTGCCTATCGCCAGTATCGCGATCGACACGACAATGGAAATAAGCAGAGGATTGAAGATCCCCGACTTGAATTTTTTCTTCAGCATGACTCCGATCAGATATGCTATCAGACTGATCGTAACGCCCGCAAACATCGAATCCTGCAGAAACTCATTCATTGCCGTCACCTCGCTTCCTTCCAATTCTGATGACGCACTGCGAAAGCAGTCCGGTCGCCCCCATGGCGGTGATGCTGGTGACGACGGTGATGATCGCAACGGGCAGCAGGATAGGCTTGAGAGCGCCCCAGCTCTCCATCAGACCCACTCCTGCCGGAATGAACATGACCGGCATTATCTCGATCAGGAACCTGCCCGTATCCCGGACTGCATCCAGCTTTATCAGCCCCGTCATAAGAGCTGTGAACAGGATCGCCATCCCGTAGATGCTCGCCGGTATCGGCAGCGGCAGCACATATTTCAGGATCTCTCCCGCAAGAGAGATCGCCAGTATTATCAAAAATTGCTTCACATATTTCATGTCTGTATTTCTCTATTCCCAATACTCCTTCCTTAAATTGGTGCTACCAATTATTTATTATATACTATCCTCCGCTTTTGTCAATACGGTTTTCCTGAAAACTGCGGGCAACTTTTCCTGAAAACAGCAAGCAAAAAACGCAGACACTCTGCATGCCTGCGCTTTTACATATCCTGCATATATCTGCTATTTAACGAGAAGTTTCTTGATGCCGGCTTCAAGACCGTCAAGAGTAAGCTCGAACATAGGGAACACCTCGGATATCGCATTTATCGTCTTTGCGCCGTATATCCATTCCCATGTGCTCTTGTCGATAGGATTGAGCCATATCTGTTTCTTGTATCTTGTCTTGAATTTGTAGAGCCATTCCATTCCCGGCTCTTCGTTCCACAGACCGATGTACGAGTTGCCGCCCTTCTTGAAAAGCTCTGACGGCGCCATCGCCGCATCACCTACGAAGATGACTTTGTACTCGCTGTCCAGGTTCCTGAGGACCCAGTTTGTCTCGATCCAGTCGCCTCTCTTGCAGTAAGGCGTCGTGTACAGATGATCGTACACACAGTTGTGGAAATAGTATATCTTCAGATCCTTGAAGTGGTTCGCCTGGCTCACCGCCTGGAAAAGCCTGTTGCACAGCTTGCTGTACGGAAGCATGGAACCGTCCGAATCTATCAGCAGCAGCAGCTTTACAGTATTTTTCCTCGGCTTGTCATATACTATCTTGAGCATGCCTGCATTATCGCATGTCTCGTCTATCGTCTTGTCGATATTGAGTTCCGTCTCCTGCGCCTCGACTCTCGACGAATACTGTCTGAGCCTTCTGAACGCCATCTGGAACTGTCTTATATCCAAGATCTTGTCATCTCTGAAATCCTGGAAGTTTCTCTCGCCTGCGACCTGCACCGCCGACTTGTGACGGCTGTGACCGCCTGTCCTGATGCCGGTAGTATGGAATCCGCCGCGGCCCATCACCGATGTTCCGCCCGTACCGATCCAGTAGCATCCGCCGTCGTGCTTTTCCTTCTGCTCCTTGATACGCTCCTCGAACATCTCGAGCAGCTCTTCAAGCTCCTTAGGGAATTCATCGCCTTTGCCCTTGTCGTCAAGCGGTCTTTCGTGATCGCTCTCGTCGAGCCAGTCCCAGAACTCCTGCGGCAGATCGTCAGGCGTCTGCACGTTCTTGAAGTACTCCGCAAAAACAGCATCGAACTTATCGTACTCGGATTCCGACTTTATCAGGATGCTCCTGCACAAATTGTAAAATCCCATAAGAGACGAATGCGCCAGCCCTTTGTCAAGAGCCTCTACAAGTATCATCCACTCGTTTATAGAAACTTCCAAACCTTTTGCTCTAAGCAGGTAAAAAAATTCTAAAAACATAGCGTTACCATCTCTTAAGCGAGTATCCTTTCTCATTTATTTCATGCATCACATCGATATCCTGGTTCTTCTTGAGAAGCACGCCTACGAACGGCATTTCCTTCTTCAGGTTATTGATGTCCACACCACTTATCATCAGCGCCTGTATCCAGTCAAGAAGCTCTGATGTGCTCGGCTTCTTCTGCAGGTCATCCATTCCTCTGAGCTCGTAGAATGCCTCGAGTGCCTTTTCGCTGAGCTTTCTGTCGATATCTCCGAAGTGCACATTTACGATCTCTTCCATCTTTTCCTTTGTAGGGAATTCGATGTAGTGGAAGATACATCTTCTGAGGAATGCGTCAGGCAGTTCCTTTTCTGCATTCGATGTGATGATAACAATAGGTCTGTACTTTGTCTTTACAGTTTCCTTGGTTTCATTTATGTAAAACTCCATCTTGTCGAGCTCCCAGAGGAGGTCGTTAGGGAATTCGAGGTCAGCCTTGTCGATCTCGTCGATCAGGAGCACGACCTGCTTGTCCGAAGTGAACGCTTCCCCGAGCTTTCCGAGCTTGATGTACTGGCTGATATCGCCTACGTTTCCTTCGCCGAACTGGCTGTCGTACAGTCTCTGCACTGTATCGTACACGTAGAGACCTTCCTGAGCCTTCGTAGTCGATTTGATACCCCAGATTATCAGCTCCATATCGAGAGCGTCCGCTATCGCCTCTGCCAGCATAGTCTTGCCTGTTCCCGGTTCTCCCTTGATGAGGAGCGGCTTTTCCAGCGCGATAGATACGTTTACTGCATTCATAAGTTCATTGGTAACGACATACTTGTCGCTTCCCTTAAAAACATTCATATTCATCTTTCCATTCATCTCCTTAAGCTAATCAAAACAGCCTCAGCTGTAATTGTCACAAATTTTATGATATATCAAAAAGCTCTATTTTTCAAGCTTTTTGTCGCCGTACTGCCTGTACTGCTCTTCTATGAAAGCCGCAAGTTTCTTTGTGCAGTTCTCCTGGTTTTCCACATATTTATGTGCAAAGGCCCGCACGCGGCTGAGGTCGCAGTCGTCGTTCGCCACGGCTCGCTCCAGCATCTGCGGATCGGGGGACATGAGTCCCGGCATCTCGGCTCTGTAGTCTATGTAAAAGTCCCGTTTCACTCCGTAGGTGTCATAGTCGAACGTATAGAAGAACATCGGCTTTCCTATTATCGCAGCCTCGAATATCACCGCCGAATAATCACATATCACGCAGTCTGCAGCGAAAAGCATCTCGAGCGTCGTGAAACGGTCATCGATGATGCAGTTTTCACCGTGTTCGAAGTCGATATCCGTAAGCGGATGCTTCTTTACCACGAATATGTATTCCGGTGCGGAAAAGGCTGCCGCGAGCTCGGCAGTCTCTGCAGATATGTCTCGTCCCACACGGAGCGTCGGCGCATATACGACTACCTTTTTGTCCCTGAAGTCAGGGTACTCGCTGTATATCCTGCGCAGCGCGTCCTCCTTGATCTCCCAGCTCGTCAGCTTGTCGACTCTCGGCAGCGACATCACCACCATGTGATCCATGTCATATCCGAAAGCCTCTGCAAAGTTCGGAGCACACGCGTGACTGCTCGTCAGCACATGAGTATAGTTCCGGTGCATCGCGAAGACGTCTGCGATATCCGCATCCCTGCCTTCGCCTTCACCGACTATGCTCAGCCCGAATTTTTTCAGTGATCCGAGCGCGTGCCACATCTGTATCACCACAAGAGATCTGCGCTGCCTGAGCGCGCTCACGCTTATGCAGTACGAGTCGAGCACAACGACCTTTGATGTCGCGATATATTTCATCTGCGTCAGTATGTGGAAGCAGTATCCTATCTTCGATCCTATCCCGCCGTCGATCCTGCGGCACAGGAACACCAGCTCGGTTCCCGGCATCTGCCGCCTCAGCTCACGCTCCAGAAGGAGCATATCCTCCGACTTTTCATTGCTCTGACGGCTTATGAACGTGATCCTTTCCTTTACAGGAAACAGCTTCATCACGCCGTATATCAAATTCAATATCCCCAGAAGGGCTTTAAAAACGATCTTCATGTTATCTTCCCAGTCTTCTCCTGAATTTATCTATATCTTCTCTCGTTATGTGTCGCTTCAGGCTTTCGGTCATCTTTCGCACGGTCTCGTTCCTGAGGTATCCGGCTCTGATCGCAAATCTGTTCACATCACATCCGGCCCTTGCCATGATGTCCTCCTCCGACATATCAGTTATCATCACGCCTTTTCGCAGCTTCATGAAATTGAGCGTTCTGTACAGCTTGTGCACCGCCCTGACCGTGTCGCTGCCGAAATCAAAGTCGGACATCACATCTTTTCTGAACAGCTTGTTCGAAAGGAACGTGTCATACATCGTCAGTCTGCTGTTTTTCGTCGCTCCGCTTTTCGTGTATCCGTAAGATGCGCTCAGGCACGGGATCTGTTCGTATTTTTCACCGTCATACCGCTTCATCAGCATCGATACGAAATCCAGACTGCTGTTCTTCATCAGCTTCATCACCATCTGCTTCAGCGAGTTTTTCGTGAACATGGCAAATTCATTGAAAACCAGCACGTATTCGCCCTTTGCCGATTTCATGGCTTCGTATCCGAAAGAGGATCCGTTTATGCTGTCGACGGTCCTGAGATTGGCCTTTCTCCTGTATATATTGTCTATCTTGCCATACGTTTCGACAGGCACCAGTACCTCGAACATCGGGAACAGCTGATTGTATATGCTCCCCAGTATCATATCCAGCTTCTTCGCGGAACCTCCTGCAGTCAGTATTATGGAAACCTTAGGCTTCGCAGCCATGACAGAAGGCTGCATGAATCCTTTTGCCAGATCTATATCCTCATGGCGCTTCAGCAGTCTGTCCCACTCTTTGTCTGAAACGTGCGCTTTATACATCTTTGTCCTGTACATCATCCTGTCTGTCAGGTCTTCCTGAGCACGCCATATGCCGCGGTAATATCCGTTTATCATTTCCCCCTCGATAAAGCGTATGTACAGGGGTTCGAGATATGCCCTCTTCTGAGCTGCAGTCTTCAGATATCTGTCCGCAAGCCGCTGTGCCTCCTGAAGTATCCTGTCATGCGACTCCAGCAGGCCGTCAAGATATCTGCTGCTTATGATCTGTGTTGCGGACGGTGACAGCCAGAACGGGCGCTTTATATAATTGTACGCGATCGTGTCGCAGCCGCTTATCTTCTTCGTGCGGTTGAGCGCACAGAAAGTAAAGACGCCGTCTTCTGCGTTCGACATCTTTTCTACTCTTATGCCTGTCCTTTTCAGGAAATCCAGCGAGAACATCTTGTTGCACAGCGACCACGCCCCGAAAAAGTGACGGTCGAGAGGACTTATCCTCTTCTGCTTTGCCAGCTTCTGCGAATGCATGTAGATGAGCGACTCTCCGAGGCTTTTTTCCTCCATCACACCTATCACCATGTCCGCACCGGATGCTTCGGCGGTGCCGTACATCTTTTCCAGGCTGTCCTCAGGGATGAGGTCGTCAGGATCATAAAACACCACGTATTCGCCGCGAGCCTTGTCCAGTCCCTTGTTGCGTGCCGAGGCAACGCCGCCGTTAGCCTTTACAAAACACCTGAACCTGTTGTCTTCACGACAGAACTCATCTATGATCGCCTGCGAGCCGTCAGTCGAGCCGTCATTGACTATCACTACTTCGAAGTCCTCAAACGACTGACGCTGCACTGACTCCAGCATGTCCCTTATATAATCTTCAACATTGTACACTGGTACGATAACAGAAACTTTACACATACTACCTCTTGAATCCTCATACATTCCAAAGCATTATCGTCTTGCCGCCTGCCTTGGCTATATCTTTCTGAAACGCGGTGTGCATGTCTTCGATACTCCTGACGTCCACCACGTCACCGACTATGTTTTTCATCAGCGCGACCATTTCCGGATGCTCCGTGAACATCTCTATCGTGCTGATGAAGTCCTGCCTGCCGGAACGGCTGCTGCCGAATACGCGCAGACCCTTTTCCAGTATCATCCTGGTATTGACCGGTACAGGGTTCTCCGAAACACCCAGGATGCCGATCGTCGCCTCCGGTCTGATATGATCGATGATCTGATCGATAGCCTTCGGCGCGCCTGTCCCCCCTACACATTCGAAAGCGTGATCTATCACGATGTCATCCGGGATCTCACGCACGTCGAAAGTCTCATCTGCAAATGAAAATCCCGTGAGCTTGTCGCGATTGACTCCCATTATATAGAGCTTCGCATCCGGATATCTGTATCTGAGGAACAGCGACGTGATATATCCCAGGTTGCCGTCTCCCCACACTGCGATGTGGTCCTTTCTCCCGTGTGAAAACCTGTCGAACCTGCCGACTGCATGGTTGCTCACCGAGATTATCTCCAGGAACGCCGCCACTTCGCGGTCGATATGATCCGGCAGTCTGACTACGCGGTCTCTGCCCATCGCCACGTTGTCCTGCATGAATCCGTCAAAGCCGCTCGCTCTGAATCTGCTGGAACGCAGGTAGTTCTCCGCGATGAACGGATCGCTCTCTACAGGTGTGTTCGGGATCATCACCACGGCCTCGCCCGGTACGAACTCACCTCTGCTGTCGTGCACCACCACTCCGATCCCTTCGTGTATCAGCGCCATCGGCAGCTTCTTCGCCAGCACTTCCGGTGCTCTCGTCCCCTGGTAATATCGCTGATCCGCGTTGCATATGGAAAGGTGCGTCGGTCTGACTATCACGCTGTCCGCTTTCGTGTCTATTTCATTGAATTCAACTTCTATTTTTCTGGGTTCCACCAGTCTGTAAATCGTATTGAGCATCTTACTCACCTTTCGTCTGGAGCAGGCTTTCCGCTACCGTCAGGTCGTACGGGTATGTTATCTTGATATTGGAATTCTCGCCCTTTACAAGATATACATCTTCTCCTCTGATCACAAATATCTTGGCTGCATCCGTCAGTATGTTTTTTTCCTCATCAGTCAGGTCCTCGTAAAGCGCACGCAGCTTCACAGCCTTGAAGCTCTGCGGCGTCTGGCCCTGATAGAGGACCGACCTGTCCGGTATATCTGATATGATGCTGCCGTTCCTGCTCTCTACTATCGTATCCGTTGCAGGTATCACCGTATCGCATGCACCATATCGCTGCGCAGCGTCTATGTTCGCTTTCAGTATCCTGTATGTCACGAACGGCCTTACGGCATCATGCGTCACGATGACCGTGTCGTCATCGAGATGACCGACGTCGTCTATGTACGCGATCGAGTTCATGATCGTTTCATTTCTCGTCGCGCCGCCCTCGATCACTTCGATGCGGTCCGTGTCCGATACGTGCTTCTTTATCAGATTTTTCGTGTACTCGATCCAGTCCTCCGGACAGAGTATCAGTATTTTTTCAAATTCGCTGCACATGCAGAATTTTTCTACTGTGTGCAGGATTATAGGCTTGCCGCCTATGTTTATATACTGCTTAGGTTTTTCCTTGTTCCCCATGCGGCTGCCTATGCCTCCCGCAAGGATTACTCCGTATATCATAAGTCCACCTTTCTCAGTGATATGATTCTTTGTTAACGTCCGACATGCGCAGAGCTCTCTGCCTCTGCGCATACATTATTATTTTACCATAAATGGCGCAAATAAAAAAGTGCACGCAGACATGCTTAAAAAGTATGCGCGAGTATATGTCAGTCTAAAAGGATGATACCGCCACGCTTTATCTTCTCTCTGTAAAGTATATCGAGTTCATTTATCATACTCTTGTGGTTCGGATATTTTATCCTGAATTCCTCGTCGAGTTCCTCTATCACTACATCTCCGCCGGGTATGTCTTTCATCCTCCTCATCACGGCGGTCATACTCCTGTAATGCCTCTGCGCCCTGGCATGCGCCAGCTTTTCACGCACGATCTTTTCGTAAAGCGCCAGCATCTCTTCTCTGTACCTGTTTTTGAGCACGGGTCTGAATTCATCCAGCACCTCTATACTGCCGTCTGCTGCGACGAATTCCATCAGTTTTTCGAACATCTCCTCCTCGCAGTAAAGCCTGCCGATACCCGGTTCGTCCTTCAGCTCGTCCAGGATCCCATCGCGCAGTTTTCTCCACAGTTCTCTGCTGTAGCATGATTTTAGTCTTCTGAAATCCTCCAGACTTCCGCGGTCATATACGAGCACGATAGCCTTGAGTTCTTCCTTCATGCCCCGGCGATTCCCCGACTCTTCATATATATCGACTATACGTCTGCTGTACGAAGCCACCTTGACGGGATCATCCGCCTCAAGCTCCATGCTCTCGCGCAGCACCTTTACAGCTTCCTCGTAACGTCCACCGTCAGTATACCTGTCCACCATGCAGTTTCTGACCGCCGGAAGCACCCGGAACTTTTCGGCCACCGGCATTATTTCCGCATCGCTCAGTTTCATCCTGCCGGCGATATGGAAAAACGCACGCAGCCATTCTGAAAGGCCCGGACATTTTCCCGGATCTTCGTCTGCTGCCGCACAGGAATCGACCTTACGGAGCGCAGTATCGAGCTTTACCTTCAGATACTCCTTTTTGTTAAAGGCCTTCAGCCAGAGTGATTTTATCTGGTCGTCCACATATTCTTTTTCCTCCAGCTCCACGATACCGCCGAGCCAGTCGAAAATATCTTTCGTCAGCTCATCATCACCGCTCTTGTCAATTATATGAAGGATCGTGTACTTGCACCTGTACATCAGCGACTCCGTGATGCTTCCCGCATCATCGATACTCAGCCTGCATATCTCTTCCATGATGAAACTCGTCATATCGAATGCGTCGCGATATCTGAGTTCCCCCAGAAGCTCACCGCGCACCACATCGTTCATATACGATTCGAGTTTTTCCCTGAGTCCTACGGACTTTTTGTATGATATGAAGCCTGTGTCGTCCTTGCATGAATCGCACAGTTTTATTATACGTTCTCTGTCTTCGTTGAGTCTTCTGCCTTTTGCAGCTTCCGCTGTGCCGCTGCATTTCACGATATCACTTCCTCTTCCATGATGTCTTATTAACGGTACGATCATACCAGCTGTGCGGTCTTCCTGCGCCGCACTTTCTTTAATTATATGTTATTTGAAAGTTGCAGTAAATAGCTGGCGGGAATCAAAAAATTCGATGATAAAATGGAATAAAAAAGAAAAACAGAAAAATATTGTAAAAACTTTGCGGCAATGATACAATGAAATCAGAGAAGCCTGAGACACGGTGGACGGAAGTTCCCTGGAAAGGGAGGTGATACTATGATTACATATGAAGCCCTGAGTGCATTCTGCACTGCCGGACTTTTGATAGTCGCAGTTATTGCCTTGTTTAAAGACAAGCATTAGTTTTTACAGGAAGTAAAAACTCCGTCCTCAACCCTATGATGTGACGGAGTATTTACTCTACACATTATGGGAGCAGCCGTTCATCGGCTTCTCTTTTCTATAAAAACTATACCGCTTCATCAGGTGTCTGTCAATACCTTTCAATCAGCTCCTGTGCGACTGACATGAATATAGTTATATTTATAAAATCACAGCTTGAAAACTATCTGGTTTGCATCATCTTCCTTCTCCCAGTCCGACTCCAGTATCAGGAACATATAGAAACATGCGAAGAACCGGTTCAGGATAAACAGGCTCTCGAAGCAATTGATCGCAAAAATGAACACCAGCATCAGGTACCAGTTGCCTTTTTCAAGATTTTTAGAACGCCTGATTCGCTGTATCAGAATTGCGATAAACAGCAGCAGTCCCAGCCAGCCTGCACCGGATATCATGCTTATATAGCCATTGTGCGGACCGAGTTCAGCTGCCATTTCATACCACCAGTATTCTCCACAATGGTTTGCCGCTACCATTTCCTTTCTTGCATCCTGCTCCAGTTTCAGATTTCCCATACCTACAAGAAGTGAATCTTTCTGCGTTATGTAACATTCTTTCCATATCGAATAACGCCCCGTGCTGACATTATCCAGTTTTCGTTCAAAACCTCTGTATGAGAGTGTCGCCTGGCTTTCATGATACCCTATCATCGCATATAATGGGACAAGTGTTAGAACCATAAGACATAGAGCTACTATCGTAAGTTTCTTGGCATCGATTCCAGAAAACACCTTTTTTATCACGAAAAATAAAACAACAGCTGCCATACCAACTTCTGCCGCCCTCGAACCGAAATATAAAAGCGCACAAATATTATAAATACCAAATGCTATAATAAGCTTTTTTGCAAACATATCTTTATGATACATTATAAATGCCAGCACTATCGAAAAGCCCGCCATTATCCCTGCAGTATTTACATTACTGAAAAATGCTGCATTTTCTGCCTTTTCATAATATGAAAATTCAATGATCACATGCTGCATGTTTGCTCCCAGATGCGGCATCAGCAGAAAAATCAATGCACACAAAGCCGTTGCTATCACTTCGAACCATATGAAAAATTTCACATAGAATCGGTTTCCTGTCCTCGAGTCCACTGTAAATCCACAGATACCTATAAGAAAAAACATTTCAAAACATATCGTACGTATCACACTGTAATCAAATCCGCATTGCCATAACGAAATCAGTCTTACGACGAAATACGCGATCACCAGTATATTACTTTTTATCCAGGGGCGCAGCCGTTCTCTCGGTGCTGATAACAGATAGCATGCAACTATCAGAAGTAGCAGTATTGCTATGATGTTCTGTATAGTCTCCATCCGTTCATCTATCCATAAATTGATCACGGTATTCGTACATATGAACAATACTGCCATCAGCGGCATCAGTATCCTGCTGCTCAGTAAATGCAGCCTGTTCAACCATGAACTCGTATAAACTGTTTCCATTAGATTTCTGCCTTTCTTACTTGTAAAACTTCTCCTGTCGTGATATGTCAAATATTTCAACCCAGTCTGCTATGTCTGGATTTTATCACAAACCATAACAGGAAAAAAGGGCATCTTCACACAAACGAAGATACCCGCTTATTTACTTCTCTGATTTTATTCAAAAAACTTTTTTATCACATCGACTACCATATCAATATCCTCATCTGTCAGATATGGATGCATCGGCAGTGAAAGCACTGTATCACACAGTTTCAGTGTGTTCGGAAACTCTGCATCATCATATGCCTGTCCTGCAAAAGCTTCCTGTCTGTGCATAGGCTTCGGATAATATACCATGCTAGGGATGCCTTCAGCTTTCAGCGCCGCCTGCAGATCGTCTCTGGTTTTCCTGTCACTGAGCTGTATCGTGTACTGCGCCCAGCTGGAGTAAAAACCTGCAGGTATCACAGGAGTCTTCACCTTTTCTCCAAGCGCCGAGAGTTTTTCCGTATACCTGTCAGCAGCCTTGTTTATATCGACCAGCTCATAATCGTCGAATGCCCTGAGCTTTACATCAAGAACTGCTGCCTGGATCGTATCAAGTCTCGAATTCAGTCCGATCCTGACATTATCATATTTCATCTCGCCTTTGCCATGTACTCTGATAGATTCAAGGAGCGCTGCGATTTCGTCATCATCAGTGAAGACCGCTCCTCCGTCCCCGTAGCAACCAAGCGGCTTTGCAGGGAAGAATGAAGTCGTGCTTATGTCTCCGAAGCTGCACGCAACCTTGCCTTCGATGTTTCCACCAAAGCCCTGAGCGCCGTCCTCCAGCACTTTGAGTCCGTATTTGTCTGCCACAGCTCTTACTGCTGCAAAATCTGCGGGGAGTCCGAAAAGATCGACAGCCACTACAGCCTGCGGTTTCAGTATGCCTTCATCCAACGTCTTTTTTACCGCCTTTTCCAGCGACTCTGCTGAAATGTTGAACGTATCCATATCGACATCCACGAACACCGGCGTAGCGCCTGCATGCGAAACTATCTCGCCCGATGAAAAGAACGTGAAATCCGGTACGAATACCGCATCGCCTTCTTTGAATCCCCAGGCCATCATCGCCATCGTAAGTGCATCTGTCCCGTTGCCGCACGTTATACAGTGCCTGACTCCAACGTATTCTGCCAGCTTTTTTTCCAGATCCTTGACCTGCTGACCATTGATAAAGTTGCAGTTGGTTGCGACCTCTATCATCGCCGCATCGATATCCTTTTTCAACACCTGATATTGCTGTTTTAAATCTCTGAATTGCATATTACGAAATTTCCTCCTTATAATAAATTCCTATTTATATTCAGTATCAGTATAGACTCTTGTCATCATTTTATTGCATTCATCCCATTGATCTGCCCTGATCCAGAACTCATACGGCTCCATCTGCATCAGGCTGTTTGAATATCCTTTATACTGACTTGTATACAATGTCGCCATTTCATGTTTTTTCATCAAAGTGCTGCTGCTCACATTTCCCTTGAAATTCTGAGGGATCTCATTTTTTTCAAAAAACTTTTCAAAATAGAACAACCTGTCTTCTTTTCCATCTTCACTGCAGATCTTAGTCACTAATCGGTCTGTTATCTTATGGTGTATATGACCATACTCACCATCCGGATTATGTGTAGCTATGATATCCCAGTCTTTATACTCAAGGACCGTCTGCAGATCGGCATAAATATCATCCTGACACTCCTGCCATTTGCTTTTCACGCCATTCTTTACATCCGGATATTCAAGTATCATACCTTTATCACCACTGTATTCTGCAGCGTTCATAAACTCTTTCTTTCTGACAGTATTATCCCCATTAGTTATGCAAACTACAAGATAATCGTCTTCCAGAAGGTGTGAGCCACCCCAGAAATTTTCATCATCCGGATGCGCTACTATCATCACATTGTTTATTCCCTCAAGATCTAATGTCTTCAATCTCTCGTCGATGCTGGCAGCCTTTTTCTTTGTCGATTTCTTTTTTGAATTTGTGACTGTATCGACATCGATATCAGTTTCTCTTATATCTGGCTGTTCCCCTGCTGTCATATTATCACTCGGGCTTTCAGTACCTGCAAGCTGAATCATGAGGCTGTCGGGTATGAGTGACGGACCTCCCAGTACATACTCCATCTCCACATCGTTCTTTTTAAGATAGTTTTTTATGGATGTCATATCTCCTGTGCCCGCAAGCAGTACCGGCGCAGAAGATCTCATCGCAAGAGGCCCTCCTGACAAACCATCAGGAAAATCAGTACCGCATACCAGTACTGCAGATGATGGTGCTTCGAAGAAACGTTCCGCTATTTTCACAGAAGTATCATATCTGTCTTTTCCATACAGCCTTTCTGCCGACCCTCCTGCCAGAGTTTCATATTCCTTTTTTACCGCATTCGAAACTATACTGTTTCCTCCAATTATATATGCATCTCTGTCTTTCAGAGATGAAATATACTCTTTCTGACTCTCTGTGAGCTTATTGCCTGCCAGCATCACAGGATTCCCGGTAGCTGAAGCTGATAATGAATCTGCAAAACCCGTGCCGGTGCATATCATCACCGGCAGCTTTTTATCCCCAAGCAGCCTGTCGCCTTCTTTCAGGATCTTGAGATTTGTTTCATACCGATCTGCTCCCGCAAGACGCTTGACCCTGTAATTCGCCGACAGTGCTTTTTCAAGGTTTTTCGAAACCGCTCCGGTCCCTCCCAGTATATATATCACTCCATCTATCTTAACGTCGGAATATATCTGAGCCACCAGGTCATCTTCAGTTTTTTTATCTACCAGCAATATAGGCGCATCCGCCGCGCCTGCAAGGTAACTTCCTGACAAGGCATCGGGATAATTGCTTCCATCCGCTATTATTGCTGCTGACGCCTGCTTTTTTCCTTTCAGAGATATAAATTCCGCAGCTGCTTTATATGAAGTATTATATCTGTTTTTGCCATATATCCTCTTATAATTTACATTCCAGCCGGCATACAGATCCAGGGTCTTCTCTTTAAAAGTCTCGCCTTCCACATCCTGCAGCTTTACGTCTTCGACATGACATTCTGCTAACGATATCACACGTGTATCCATATCCCATTCTATATCTTTGTTTTTATCGGCATACCATCCCGAAAATCCGGACCCGTCATATGGTTTTGGATTCCTGAGCGTCTCGTAGTAAGCCGCACCTTTGGTATCAGTCACATAACTTTTCACGGTCTCGCCTTCAGGCACAGCCCCAAGATAGTACCACTCCTGAGAATATTTCCATTTGCCCTTGCTCCCCGGCAGTTCAAGAATACCATTTTCGCCCAGATACAACCATACTGATACATATTCTCTGAGCTGTCCTTCGCTGAATCCCGCATCTCGCATCTGATCAACAGACACTATGTTATCAAAGAACAAAACTTCAGCATCCGTCATCACAGTTTCAGATGATGCTCCCACCGAGTTCAATTCACCTTTTTTTATATCGAGTTTCTTTACATTGGAATTACCCAGCTCCAGCCTGCCTACAGTTCCACCTTTCATAACAAACTCAGACGCCCCCACACGCTGACCTTTTCCGCCAAGATCGATAACATCGACGCTGCCGCCGGTCATCTCTATATATCCTCCGACATACTCATGGCTGCGACCACCTGCATACACTATTGTATCAAAAGCGACCACGGCCGAATGTGCTGTGCCATCCGCTGAGTTCCATGAGATCTTACTGCTATCTTCGTCATTATATGAAATGCTTATCCTGCTTCCGTTTGCATAGAACTGATTCACTGCGCTGTCATATTCAGGCTCCTCTGACACAGCAGTCACTGAAGTATCTGCCTCGACGGAACTGTCCGCCGAAGATCCTGATCCGTCGATCGGCTCCGCTGCAAATGCTGCACTGCCTGAAAGCAAAAGCATTATGAGTATCAAAGGTACTATTTTTTTTATAAAGCTTCTATCCATATCAGTTTATCACCTTATTCACTACATCATCATTTATCAGAGTCACTCCGCCCAGTACTGCCGCTTTCTCCAAGCCTGCATCTGTTCCGTAAAATCCGGCATAGCTAAAGCTGCTGTTATCTGTCAGCACGACAGGCGCCTGCAGTGACATTGCCAGCGTTCCTCCGGCAAGACCGTCAGGAAAATTCTGAGCATATGCGAGCACCGCACTGCTGCTCCAGTCCCCGTAAAAAGCTCTCGCTACAGCTGTCGAAGTCGTATACCGGTTCTTTCCCGCCAGCCTTACAGTGTCCCCCTGTAGTTTGCACGTTCTTTCCACACTGCTGCTTACGGCACCTGTGCCGCCAATCATATAAAATCTGTCAGTGGCTATATCAGAGATATAAGACTTCTGTGCAGCTGTCATCGTATCAGCGGCAAGAAGTATCGGGAGCCCTGTAGAAGACACTGACAGGCTGTCCGCAAAGCTCTGTCCCGAACATACCAGCAGCGTTTCACCGGTCACGTCCGCTTCCTTTAGTACTGCCATATTCGTACCATACCTGTCCTTTCCTGCAAGACGTTTCACCACAGCATGCGCCTTGAGACTTTTTTCTATATCTCGTGAGATAACACCTTCTCCGCCCAGCAGGTATACCGTCCCACCGTTTTTAAGATTCTTTTCTACATAGCGTTCTATCTTTTCTTTGCAGCTATCATCTATAAGCAGTATAGGTGCATTCTTTTCTGCTGCCAGACAGCTGCCTGAAAGCGCATCCGGATAATCGCTGCCACATGCGATTATGATATTTTCGAACTGCTTCACGTCCATGCTCTTCTTCAATGCATCGGCAGCCAGGATCGCAGTGTCGTACCTGTCAGCGCCGGCATATCTAACCGATGCATTGCTGCCGAACACCCTGCCGATATTTTCGCTCGCATCATTTGCCGATTTATCACTGTAAATCAGCTTTTCTGTCTTGAACACCCATTTATGTTCAGCTTTTCCATTGAAACTGCCCAGCGATATGACGCTTCCAGCCTTTACAGACCCCGGTACGGCAAATGCACCGGTCTTTGACTTCAACAGATAGCCGCCATTCACATCCTCTGCGATACGCCAGAGCTGCACGTCACTTCCATTCCAGTCTGATGTCTTGAGACGTGTTCCAGACGAGCCGGAGCCGTTCACTGCACTGAGTACTTTGCCTGAAGACATGTCAACTATCCTGCAGTATCCGTCCTTCTGCTTCTCTATCCTGTATTTCTGCTCGATGAAGTTTTCATATCCAGCCAGTTCTACATTACCGTTATTTTCTATCGCCGCATTCGATGTATTGCTTTTATTTCTCAGGGAATATACTCCGTCTTCGATCACGGTCAGTTCAGCTGGTTTCAGCTCCCATTTCTGCCCTTCTCCAAAAGCCATGATCTCCATGCTGACTGCGCCGCTCTTATCCGATAACGTAACCGTCGTCCCCAGCTTTGATTTGAGATAGTAATGTCCATCCCCGGTCTCTACGAATTTCCACAGCTGCGCATTTGAACCGTTGTCCCTGTACTGCTGCAGCGATGCACCCGCATCTTTTGAACCGCTCGCCACATCGAAGACTTTACCCGAATGTTCTGCTGTTATACGATAATATCCGTTATCGACATATTTCACTGAATACTGCTGCGAGATCCAGTTGCTGTATTTCCCGGTCTGTACCGCGACCCTGTCTGCTACACCACCGTCTTTTACCTCCAGCACCGCATCATTGTCTGCTGCAGAAACTATATTGTATATACCATCATCGATATTTGCCGATCCGGTGAGTTCCAGTTTCCACTTGAGTGTATCATCATCAAAAAACTCCGAAGTTGTCAGGACGCTGCTTCCCGCAGCGTCCTGCTTGAGATACGTCCCCAGCTTCGATTTTATATAGTAGTAGCCATCGCCTGCATCCGTGAATTCCCAGATCTGAGCTCTTGCCTGATGCCATTCGTACTGCTGCATCTCTGCTCCCGGCTCGTTATTGCTGTTTCTGACATCAAGCGCTTTGCCGGAATGCTCTGCAAGAAGCTTGTATCGCTTCTCACCGACAGATATCACCTCAAACTTCTGGTTTGAAGCAGCATCGCCGGAAAGCACATCGAGCTGTGCAGACTCATTGTTATTTACCGATGCATCCTTTATGCTTATGACTCTTTCAGGATCTGCCTTGCTGCTTATCGTATATGTGCCTTCATCGATCGCCGCATTATTGTTCCTGCCGTGGTCATCCGGATATCCTATCAGATAGTTCATGTCCACATGCCCGTTTATCCCCGGGACGCTTCCTGACGATGAATACTGCCACATCGCATACTCTTTCTGATACTGGCATGTCGTGTAGTACTGCGCCACCCACTTGTACCAGTTGTCAAACACCGGCGAAGTCAGATAATTGTTCCACCAGTTGAGGTTCGCATATACTCCTACGGGATATCCTGCTGCAGATATCTTGCTGCAGAATGCCGATGCTATGGCACCGAAATTCGCCCTGTACGGCAGGGTGCTCTTGTCCTCCATATCAAAATACACCGGATAGGAAAGATCGTGCCCTTTTATCAGTCTCAGCACATGATCGGCTTCGTCAGCAGCACTCGCTGTATCTGTCGCATATGAATATATGTAAACACCGTACGGTATATCGAGTCTTTCGCATTCCGTGACGTTCCTGAGAAATTTAGCATCGTCCTGGTCTGTCTGATTCTCGCCGTATCCGCACCTTATTATAGCGAACTCTATTCCGCTCGCCTTGACCTTCGCCCAGTCTATATCCCACTGCCATTCACTGACGTCGATCCCTTTTCTCGTGATATCGGGCATCTGCGCAGAACTCCGCCGTTTTATCGCACCACCGTTTCCGCTGTCTCTGCTGTCTATATCTGCCGGATCGATCGGCTCGCCGTCTTTGAATCTCCAGCTGTTCGCCAGCCTGCTTTCCCCAGCCGCTGACTGCTCATCGCTGCTTTTATCCACCGCATATACTTCTGTACCCGCCAGCAGCATACATACTGCTGCCAGCAGCAGTACAACATTCCTCACTTTTCGTACTGATGATCTCATGCTAATATCTCCATATATATTGCAACAACTTATTCACTCTGTTCCGGCTCTTCTCTTCTAAAAATATATTATATCAGCTGAGGATTGAATACACAAACAAAAAGAGCAGGCAGTGCACGTTCGCAAACGTCCAGAGGCAACCATTACCATCATATAGACCTTGAAAAGTATTGACAGACACCCACTATAAGGCAAAAAAGAAAACGGCACGTAGCTGCCGTCTTCTCTGTTTCATATTTATTTGATTATGTTTTTCACTATGCCATCAGATATCAGCGTCGGACCACCTAGAACAACAGCTTTCTTGATACCTGCGTTCTTTGCATAAGCCACCGCATCGCTGTATCCGCTGTTGTCTGTCAGTATCAGCGGAGCTTTTATGGAAAGCGCCAGCGGTCCGCCTGCAAGGCCGTCAGGGAAATTCATGGCATATGCCAGTACTGTACTGTCACTGCCTTTAGGGAAGAACTCCTCCGCTACCGCCACCGACGTCAGGTATCTGTTCTGTCCGGCTACACGCTCACACTTATCGTCCTGATCATACTTCTTCAGCTGCGTTCCGGTCTTATCGCTTACTACGCCTGTTCCGCCTATCAGATAGATATCCTTTATCTTCAGGCTGCCTAAGTATTTCTTCTGAGTGTCATCCACACCGCTGCCTGCTACGAGCAGTATCGGTTTGCCGACTGCTGACGCCGACAGACTGTCTGCAAAGCCCTCGCCTGTGCACACGAGCAGATCTTCCTTATCCACGCCTGCAGCTTTTAGTATCGCTATATTGGTCTCATATCTCGTCTGACCGCCGAGTCGTTCTACCTTTAAATCTCCCAGACTCTTTTCGAACCTCGAAGTCACCACACCGGTGCCGCCCAGCAGATATACAGTGCCGCTTTTCTTCAGGTTCTTGTTTATGTACTGCTTGACATCAGCTTCGGTATTCGCATCCTTGCCGACCAGCATCACAGGAGCGTTTTTCACCTTTGCAAGGTAGCTGCCTGCCAGCGCGTCCGGATAGTCAGCACCGCTTGCTACGATGATGTTCTCGAATTTGTCGGCTGCGAGGCTCTTCTTCAAAGCATCGGCTGCGGCAGTCGAAGTAGCGTAACGATTGTCGCCGGCGATCCTGATCATGCTTTCGCTGCCGAAAATATCACCCTTTACAGTCTTGAATTTGCCGACGATAGTGCGGTCTTTTTCAGCCAGGAATCCGTAGTCACTTTCTTCACTGATGAGTTTTCCGTTTTCATACCAGCCGGTGAATACTGACGTATCGGATGTTACCGCCTTCAGTACAACACTGTCTCCCGATGTATACGAGCCTCCTCCGAATACTGCGCCATCTCCTTCTGCCTGAGCATCTATATCGATGCTTTCAAGATTATCTTCCGTGAGCTGCTCAGTCTGCGGGATCGTCATATCTCCGTTTTTGATCAGCTCGAATTCTTCTGTCAGCGGTTCCGAAACGGCTTCAAGTGAACATTCGAATTCATCATTTTCCTTTATCTTCACATCTGTATAGTTCGTCTTGCGGACGAGTTCTTCGTTTTCATATTCAGAGATCGCATAATTCATCTTGCCGTCTTCTCTTGCGACCACCTTTACGGTATAATCGCCGTCGCCCGGTACGAGCACCTGTTTCTGCCCGTTTTCATCCACATAAGCTTCCAACGCCATATCCGGATTCTCCTCCTGGAATTTTTCGAAATCCTCATCCTTTATTTCTGCCACCAGACTGCCGTCACTCTTATCATATACGTATACATCCACAGGGCATTTCACAGATATTAGCTTCGTTCCCAGATTGTTGTATACTTTTCCCTGCTGCAGCCATGCCATATATGCTTCCGGCCAGTGCTGTCTGAAAAGTTTGCTGTTCCTTCCCTTGCTCAGGTCCTTTACATTTGTTATACCAAGTATGACAGTACCGATCGTAGCAAGAACAGATGTATTAACGCTTTTCATATTTACACATAGCAGACTATTCAGTAAACCTGCAGTATCCGCATCCTTTCCAGTGTCTCCCATAGTTGAACCGAGGAGTGTGGACACATTGCCCTGAAAATTCTTTGCATATGAAGATTCCGTATATCCTACTGCACCATTAAGAGAATCCAGAAGCTTTTCCTTAAAAAGCAGATGGTTCCAGTAAACACCATAGCTCTGCCCTGTAAGCTCATTAAAGCTCTGGTCAGCCTGCTTCTTCAGTGTGGCATAACCTTTGTTCATCTTACTCGGAAGATAATAGTTATCTCCATATCTGCCGAATCCCCATGATTTCATAGGGACATCCGGTATCATATCAAAGCTGTTGACTGTGTTGAATATACCTAGTTGTGATCTGGAAAGCTTCTTCGTAGTCAGAGGGGCTGCGAATGTGTAGCAGTACATATTCTCCGCTTTCACCGCCGACCTGTTCACAAGCATCCTCCCTGTGAGATTCGCAACTGCACCGCCCCTGCTGAAGCCTGTGATCCATATCTTTGCATCACTGCTGATCCCGTTGTCTCTCATATACGCTTTCACGCTGTCTGATATTTCCGCTGCCGCACCTGAAAATCCCTTATGGAGTTTACTGTCACTGCCACCGCTGACCTGTCCGTTGCTGTACCATTCGCCACCATAGTTCGCACTTCTCACTGCCACGGCAACGATCGTAGTATAACTGCCATCTATCGAGACTTTTTTATGTGCGATGGCGTAAGCAGCCTTATCAGAGGTATCCGTAAGCGATTTATTCTGGTTGTATGGCTTGTATCCTTCGTCGAATTTCAATGTGTTTTTCAGAAAACTTTTTGTATTGCTGTCGTCCCACACATATTTGCTTCCGCTCTTTTTCTGCTTCATCGTGGTCATTGTAAGTCCCAGAGAAACCTTGCTTAAGTCCATATCATATTTTTGGTTTCCTGCTGTAAAGAATCCGTCTCTGTATTTAACGGACAAAGACCTGTCAGTCTTATCATATGAAGATATGTATGGTACGCTGACTGTTCCGTCGACCTGATTACTGTCCGGATCGTCCGGTGTCACCACACCACCGCCCTCTTCGTTCACAGTTCCGTCACTGCATACTGTTCCTGCATAGCTATATAGATCAGATGATGAAAGGTCAAGATGCAAAGCGGGACGCACGGCATAAACATCACAGTTGACACTGCTGCCGCCACCACTGACGACGTGGCCGTCATTACTGACGTCGGCGGCAATATCAGTATCATAGCCAGGCGAACGCAGCCACCAAAAGCAGTTCCCTGCGTATGTACTACTGTCTATAATACTACTGTACACACCCATTGCCTTCGCAAAGGTGCTGCTTTTACATCTGCGACCTTCATCACACTTTGAATCACTTTTTGTAAAACCATACGAAAAGGCTGTATTAGAATTATAGACTTCATTTTCCGATAAAAGGAATACCTTATCACTTGTATCATTGCCGCCTGCTGTACCATAACTTATATTGTTATCGTTTGCTACTTCTGTCGTTTTTATCGCACTGCGTTCACTTGATGTGAATGCAGTGTTTATGAAATTGAATTTAGTATAGTCTCTGCCATAGCTGTTAGAAGAGCTGTCATACCCATTGAGCCAGCTCCTAATTGTGCATGTTTCCCATGTGATAGATGTATTTGAATTGTTATAGCACTGGTCATCAAGAGCTTTGTCTGCCAGCAGGAACGCATCTGTCCCATTGACGTTCAGCACTCGCCATTTGATCGGTTCGTATCTGAAATATCGAACAGTATCATCGCCCCACTTATAATAGTTGCTGTCACCGTAAGTCGCATATGTCGCATCGCCCTTCTTTATCCTGCGGTACTTTGTGCTCCCAACTTTAGCATCACCGTTGCCGTCATAACTCGCATTCACTATGCTGTTCCAGATATTTTCACTTACCTTTGAATACTCTACACCGAAGTTAGTGTTCATTGTCTCAAGGTTTGCTATCGCATCACTGTCAGTTTCGCACACCACCTCTGACTGAGGATAACTGCCGAACCATACGCAGTCCCAGGTCACCTTCTGCCCGGCATACATTGATGAATCCTCAACGATTCTCGGATTTTTCAATGTGGTCGCCGCCTCGGCCTTATCCGCCATGAGCCCTGCCGGCAACAGCCAGACTGTCATGGTCATCAGCAGAGCGGCGATTATCGTTCTGTTAAATTTCCTTTTCCTTATCCACTCCATCTTCTCGTTCCTTTCTCTGTGATATAACGTTATCTCTACATTTTTCTATATCCCGTCGCTATATTTAGACATCTTATTATATCACAATCGAACTCTCCGTTCACATATAAGTAACAATCAGTTCGTAAAATGTAACAAAAAGAGCAGGCTGCATCTTTGCAATATCCACCTGATTTTTGCTCAGCAGATCTATTATTTTCATCGTATGTATGCAAAGGTCTGAAGAAAAATATTACCACAAACCATATGCTCTATCAAACCATCATATAGACCTTGAAAAGTATTGACAGACACCTGCCAGGGATGTATAGTTTTATTAGAAAAGAGAAGCCGATGAACGGCTGCTCCCATAATGATTTGAAGTAATTACTCCGTCACATTATAGAGGTTGGGACGGAGTTTTTACTTCCTGTAAAAACTAATGCTTGTCTTTCAACAAGGCGATAACTGCGACTATCAAAAGTCCGGCGGTGCAGAATGCACTCAGGGCTTCATATGTAATCATAGTATCACCTCCCTTTCCAGGGAGCTTCCGTCCACCGTGTCTCAGGCTTCTCTGTTTTCATTGTATCATTCTTGCGATTATTTTACAATATTTTTCTCATTTTCTTTTTTATTCCAACTATATTTCTCTCCTGCATACCCTGCATACCTTTCTAATAACCATCCGCCGCCATTGATCTTAAAAAAGAAAACGGCACGTAACCAATGTCATTAAGTTAAGCGACATTGGACCGGGCGTTTCTTAAAACAACAAGACAGAGTATATCTCAAAAAGGTATGCTCTGTTGTTTTTTTTT
>NZ_JAOQJP010000008.1:0-136515 GCF_025567305.1 Brotomerdimonas butyrica | reverse complement strand
ACATTGTTGTCTTCGGCTTGTGGTTCGCTACACTTGGCGGTAAATACCCGTGACGGGACTTTCACCCGTAAGACTTATGCCATGCCTGGCACACACGCAGAAAAAGCCTGCACCTTTACAAGGCCAGACTTTTTCCGTATCAGCGCACAGAGGGTCAGTGTCCCCTGTGCTTTGCCTTTTTCTTCTGCTGCCGCAGTTCAAACCTGTGCTCGGCTTCTGCTCGCTTTTTATCGCGGCTCTTTGCCTTGCGCATCTGTTTGTTCTGCTCGTGCTGCAGTTTAAGGGCCTGCTGCGATTTCGTACCTATTCCGGTTTCCCGAAGCTGTTTACTGACTTCTCTCTGTATCCGCTTCGGATTCTTCGCAGGCTTTTTCACTGCTGCCGCTACAGCCGGGCTGAACTGCAGATCATAGTAGTGATCCAGGATGAATCCGTATACATCCTGCTCTCTCGGCTCCGCTCCGAACGTCACCTTCGCCGCCGAAAGCTTTCCTTCCGAGACACGTTCGAACACTCCTGCCCAGAACGGATCCTCAAAATACACCGTAAGTCTGCCATTTACATCGCCCATAACTATCCCTCCTCACTGATCGAAATGGACAAAGAACGGACAACCCGGAGGGGCAGGTTACTTACCCTGCGATCTCCTCTTCCTTGCGATCCGCAGGACGGCCGGGCTACCTACCGGCTCTGGCACGCCGTCGCGGCGCACGTTGCGTTTTTATCTCTGTCGTTTTGATTTATCCAAAAGCATACATGCTTCTGTCACTTTACCCTGACCTCGAACAGGCCGTGATGATTGCAGTAAAAAATTATCTTCCTTACCAGACGCGTCTTGAATCTCGCCTCTGCCGGCCCTTCCGGATACAGCTTCACGATATGGTTCTCCTGGCCGGACAGCGCAGCGATGAACGATATATAGTGCGTCTTGGTCATCTCATGATCTATCGTCACGTAATACTCGTCCTCCACCCGCTCTATGCTCACCGGATGATCCGCATCCGCCTCGACCATATCGAATGCCGGCAGCGTGATACCGCAGCAGCTTATCACAGCTTCGCCCGTGGCATTCACCACATTGCCGCAGACCGGACATACATACCATTTCGTCCTCAGCATATTGGCATTGCGGTTTTCATTCACGATATTGCTGCCTGACAGCAGTTCTATCATGGAAATCCCCAGCGCCTGCGCTATCGGTTCTATCAGGGTTATGTCCGGATATCCTCTGCCCGTCTCCCTTAATTAAAGATATTGTTGGGTAAAAAAGAAAGGTCAGTCGATTTTGCCGATGAAGCGGTAGTAGATTTCTACTTCCTGCTCACGGCTTCCGTCCTCGCCCTTGACAGCTTCGTGGACGGTTATTTTTTCAATTAGAGTGTTCAGAAGTTCGGCGGTCAGCTCCACAGGGTTGACATACTGTTTCATCAGGGCAATCCACTTTTCAGCATCCGCTGCGGTCTGTACGGCGGCTTCCATCGTTTCGTGAAGCTGTCTTATTTTTGTTTCAAGCTCCTTTTGCTCGTTCTGGTACTTCTCGGACAGCATATTGAAGTTATACTCGGTTATGCGTCCGGCAGACCAGTCCTCATACATTTTAGCAAACAGCCCGTCAACCTCGGCTTTACGCTTCTCTGCCTTTTTCAGCTCCGCAGCCTGCTTTTTCTTCGCAGAGTTTCTTTCCCTGTCGCTGGCATTGAGCAGGCGTTTCAGCAGCTTGTCCTCGTCTTTCTGTGCCAGCATAGACCAGTATTGCAGTCTTGCAAGCACATAGGCATACAGTACATCATAGCGGATATAGTGCATGGAACACTGGCGTAATCCCTGCCCGTTCTTGCTGCAATGGTAGTACCCGTATGGGTTCTTATTCTGCTTGTTTTCCCCATAGGCTAAAGACCATCCGCAGTCTGCACATTTTATCAATCCTGCGAAAATCTGTGTCGTACCGTTTCTGCGTTTCCTGCGTCTGCTTGCAATCAGCTCCTGAACTTTTTGGAACACTTCTTCAGAAATGATGGCTTCGTGGGTATTTTCCACACGATACCATTCTTCCTGCGGCTTCCGCACCTTTTTCTTGTTCTTGAATGAAATGTTGCTCTGCTTGTTGTGAATGCTGTGACCGATGTAGGTTTCCTCTTTCAAAATGCTCTTGACCTGTGCTATCGTCCACGCATAGGCTTTTTCTGCGGGCGCACCGGCGTAGATATTGGCGAAAGTCCCGTATCTTTCATAGTTCAGCCAGCCGGGGGTAGGTACTTTTTCCTCCACCAGAATCCGTGTAATGCTGGCGGCTCCACGCCCGTGTACAGCAAGGTCAAAAATCTTCTCTACAATCCAGCGTGTTTCCGGGTCGATCAGAAGATGACCTTTTTTGTCCGGGTCTTTTACATAGCCCAGCGGTGCATAGGCTCCATAGTGTGCGCCATTGGCAAATCTTGTGTGCATGGCAGCCTTGACCTTTTTGCTGGTCTGTCGGGCGTGCATTTCATTCAGGATGTTTAAGAACGGTGCAAGCTCGCTTTCTCCGTTGATGGTGTCCACATTGTCATTGATGGCAATGTAGCGTACTCCCTTGCTGGGGAAATAGATTTCCGTGTACTGACCGGTCAGGATATAGTTTCTTCCCAGACGGGATAAGTCCTTTGTGACAACGCAGTTGATTTTCCCGTCTTCGATGTCATCAATCATCCTTTGGAAACTTGGACGCTCGAAATTTGTCCCACTCCATCCGTCGTCAATGTACTCGTCTACAACGGTCAGCCCATGCTCTGCGGCATACTGTCTAAGCATCATGCGCTGGGTCTGGATACTGCCGCTTTCCCCCTGTAATTCATCGTCACGGCTCAATCTCAAATATAGTGCAGTGTTATAAATCGTTGTATTGTATGGTTGTTTCACGGTTAAAAATCCTCCTTCTAAAAGAAACAACCCACGCTTATACAATACTCGCTGGTACAAGTATATCATAAGCGTGGGCTGATTGACAGTCGTTATTCCGTATTTTTTCAGGAAGCGGCGGCAGCGTGCTGGATCACATCTTCCAGCAGGCTGTCAAGCGGCTTCCCATCCTGTGCGAAATGCTCCGATACCTTGATACGGACTTTCCCCATGACAAAATACTGGGTGCCGTCTTTTTCGGTAAGCAGGGTGCCGCTGTTTTTGTTATTGCTCTCGTTTTTGCTTTTTGCCATAGGCAGTTACCTCCATAAATGAAATATGCCCGACAAGGGAATGTCAGACAGGTGTACAGCCGCAGACTGTCTCCGTGTCAACCAAACCGTGTCAACCGGCAGAAAAGACTTTGAAAACAATCCATAGGCGCTCTATTATTACTTTTTACTTTTTCTTTGATTTCTTGGTTGACATGGTTGACAAAGGAGAGAAATGCCCCAAATATCAGGCTTTTCCCCGTCAACCGGCTGTCAACCAAAGCGTCAACCAAACTGTCAACCGGTGGCTTTTCAGAATGGAAGTTCCATTTGCCGGGCTTCTTCTTCCGTGATTTCCTGAAAACCGTCCCCCTCCGGCGGAGCTTGGTTGACACGCTCCCAGCCTTTTTGAGAACCGTATTTCTTATACCGCTTCGGGCTTTTGTAGGCTACCCAGCCCTGTATGATGCCGCCCGCAATGCCGGTATTCATAATCTCGCAGATTGCCCGTGTCTCCCAGTCTGCCGGGGAATTTAAGTTCCCCAGCGCTTCCTCATAAAGCTGCTTGGAACATACCCTGTCGCCGGTGTAGTCCTCCAAATAGGCGTAGATCATGCCGGCCTGTGTGTCTTCCTGCATAAAGTCCTGCTGGTGGGCGTTCAGGTATCGGTTCATTTCCATGCTGAATGACAGCTTATACTTCCCACTGCGATAAACCGTCATGGCTTCCGCCCACATCTGTTCGATATACGCCCTCGCCGCCGCTTCATCGTCCAGTATGTGAACCTCCGCCCGTTCCGGGTACACCGTCACGGGGAGAAAGCGCCGGTTGCCGGTGCGGTCACGGGGCAAAAAGTCCTGCCGGTTGGTCGTCCCTCCAAATACACATTGCCGCAGCCGGTCTGCCGGATGTGTCTCATACGGCACTTTGTAGGTTTCTTTCTGGCGGCTTAAGAATGACTTGATTTCCTCAATACTCTTGGCGTTGGCTGTGGCAATCATCTCCGACATCTCGATAATCCAATGCCCTTGCAGCTTGCGGTACACATTTTCATCGTCCAGCTTTTTCAAATCGTCTGAAAACCATTCGTCCCTGCCTGCCAGCAGCCGGAAAAAGGTAGATTTCCCGGCTCCCTGACCACCAACCAGACAGAGCATGACCTCAAACTTGCTCCCCGGTCTGAATACCCGCCGGATGGCTCCCATCAGGAACAGTTTCAAGGCTTCATAGGTGTATTCGTCCGTATCGGCTCCCAGAAAGTGATGCAGGGCGTAACGGATGCGCTCTGTGCCGTCCCATTGCAGGCTGTTCAGGTAATCCCTGACTGGATGGTAGCGGTTTTCATTGGCAACAATCTTGATGGCGCTCTGCACCTTTTTCTCGCTGGTAAGCCCGTAATTTTCTTCCAGATACAAAAGCAGGTAGTTCATGTCCATGTCGGTCAGCGTGGTACTGGTGCGCTCCCAGCCCAGCGGCTTCACAATGTCAATCTGCTCCGTCAAAAGGTTCAGGCGCAGCGCCCCGCGAAACAGAGGGTCACGCTGGAACACCGTCAGGCAGTTTCGGATGCTGTTCTTCACGCCGCCTTTCTGCGTCCCCTCTAATGTCTCCCGGATTTCTTCCGGTGTCTGCGCCGGTTCCATTGTGTCCATCGTCCTTTTGACCGCTTCCTGCGTTTCCGGCGGCAAGCTCTGAAATTCGCTGTTCAAGCCGCAACACCTCCTTTCCCTGTGCGGCGATCAATGCCGCTTTTTCTTCTATTTCTCCGTATAACAAAATATCCAAAAGGTATTCTGTGTAGCTTATCCTCTGCAACGCTTCCACAAAAAGAGGATGCCAGATGGCATCCTGCGGCTGTGGGGCGTGTGCTGTTTTCCAATGCTCCAGCAGGCGCAGATAATCGCATAGCACCCGGAAACAATACCGTTCCGTTTCCTGAAATCTCTGCTCCGCTGATTTTTGTCGGGGCTGTGACCTGTTGTGACGCTTCCTATCTGGCGGCGCATTGCCGGATTTCTCATAGGAAACGCCGAAGTCCTCCGCAAGCCTGACCGCAGCTTCCCGTTTCCCCAATCCATGCAGCAAAGCGGCAAAGTCGATCACATCCCCGGAAGCCCCGCAGCCGAAGCAGTAAAAGCGGCTGTCCACTTTCATGCTGGGCGTGCGGTCATTGTGGAATGGACAGCAGACCATGCCGTTTCTCCCCACCCGGATTCCATAGAATGAAGCAGCCTGCCGGGTGGTAACAGACTGTTTCACCGCTTCAAATACATTCAAATGCTCCCTCCATAAAAATACTGGTAGCGGTAAAGCTGCCGGTTATATCATAGCTCCATCTCATGTTTCTTTCTCTGTACTGCCTGTGGCTGCTCCCTCCGGCGCAGTGCGGTATCTACGGCGTTCTGCACCTGCCGTAGCCGTATGACTTCCTCCCGGAGTGGCTTGTGCTGCGGAGACAGTTCGGCATACTCTGTTTTTAACTGTGCGTATTCCTGTTTCCATGCTTTCAGGGCAATGGGTTTTCCGTCCAGTTTTTCTTTCAAAATACGGCGGGCGGCATAAAACAGCCGTAACTCCGCATCGTGGGATGTTTCAAATTTCTCCCTCTGTTTCTTAAACTTGATATTGTTCAATTCCGTATGAACAGGTTTTAGCCGCTGGTAATTCTCGCCCTCCCGTATCAATTCCTGCAATTCCTTTATCCGGGCAGATTTCTTTTTCATGGAGTCGCTTAACGCTTCAAATTCTTCGTTGACAGAGGAAAGACGCTCCTGCAAATCCTCTAATGTGAGCAGCTTGTTTTCCGTCAGATAATTGACGGCTTCGGCAAACTGCTTTAAGTTTCCGGTTCTGGCTTTATTGCTCCATGCCCCTGCGTTGCGCTGGTTGTAATAAGCGATCAACAGGTCGGCAAGGCTCGGTGTCTGCGGTTTGGAAAGTTCTTCTTTTACCTCTGCCATCCAGACAAACAGGGCTTTGATCTTCTTCCTCACATCCTGCATGAGCCGGTTGGTGGCTTTAATCCAGCGGTTCAGTTCCCCTTTCTCGGTGCGGATGCCCTTTGCTTCCATCTGCCGGACATTAGCTCCCTCGTGGACAGTAGGTATCAGGTCAAGCCCCTGCCGCACATAGGAACGGTGGTCGATACGCACATCCAGCCCTTTTTCCTCAAATTTTGTATTAACGGCAGCCGCCCACTGCTCCCGCCAGTGTTCCAGCGTTTCCGGCTCATGCCAGTCTGTTGTATGGACAGCGTTAAACATATAATCGCCGTTTTTATCCCGGATTCGGTTTCCATCTTCATCAAGAAGATATTCCCGACGCTGTTTTTGTCCCCATGTGCCATCCGGGTTCAAAGGGCGCATGGTTGTCATCACATGAAAATGCGGGTTAGGGATGCCGCCGTCCTCTTTCTCCGGGCTGTGAAAAGCAAGGTCGGCAATCATGCCTTTTGTCACAAACTGCTCCTGTACGAACTTCCTCGCCAGCTCCATGTTTTCTTCCAGCGTCAATTCATTCTGCATGGCAATATCAAAGGAATAGGCAAGCTGTGCTTTTGGATGTTTCTCGCAGTTCTCCACAGCATTCCAGAGGGTCGCCCGGTCAAGATATATTTCCGGCGCATGGGGCGGCAGCATGATTTCCGAAGCGATCACGCCGCCCTTTTTGGTGTAGTCGCTGACTTCTCCATAGTAGCTGCTGTAAAGACGCTCCCCGGCTCGATAGGCTGCGCTGGCAATGGCGCTCTGACCGGCGCTGCGCTTGATCTGTGCGATTGAAAAATGATAAAGTGCTATCCTTAGTCACCGCCTTTCTCCTGCCCGGAAATACGGGCGTGGTTCTCTGTGGCAGACCGGATGAAATGCTCCGCCTGCGGCAGATTCAAAATGCTTTCCATGAGGGAATAAAATTCCGCTTCGGATAGCTCCTTTGTCTGTGGTGCAATGCTCTCAATAGCTGCCCCACGGGTAATCAGCCGGTGCGTCCTCTGTTTCCGGGAACCGCTTTCCAGATACGCCTGCCGGTTTTTCAAACGCTGCATTTTCCGTTTTTCCTGTTCCAGCAGGACAGTGGTTTTTTCATATTCCTGCTTCAACTGTTCCAAAGATTTTTCCATGTTCTCACATCCTTTGCTGATAAGATAAAGAAAGACCATCCGCAGACAGTCCGTGTGTCAGTGCTTCTATAAAACCCGATGAAAAGGGAAAACCGCAGAGCGGATTTCTCTTTGCGGCGGGTACACAGGGGATAGCCGCTTTAGCGGCGCAAGGGGGTGTAGCCACCTTGTCGGAGCGAAGCGAACGCAGACCTCGGATTGCTGATTTTATCAGCGGCAGAGGTAAGCTCCGCAGGACGCACGATACATGGTCTTTAGACTATGTATAGAAGTGCGCCCTTAGTTCCTAAGGGATTTTGCCGTTTCCGGCAGTCTTGTCCTTTTTCTTGGAACGCTTGGAAAGATACTTCGGGCAGTCAACCACAACCGCCCGGAAGCTCTGTTTACATTCGTGCTGGCATTTCCGGCACAGTTCGTTGTAAGTGATACGGCTGCGGTCATTTAAGAAGAAAGACCATTCCAACCGCCGCTTGTTACTCATTCTTGCCATAACCGGCTCCTTTCTCCGTTTCTATCTGATGTACGCAGATAGGCTGTTTTGATGTAGCGTCTCGGTATCATTTTTAAGTTTTTTTCCCTCTGTATGCCCCTTTGGAAAGTGCGGCAGTATTGCAAGTCAGGGAATGATACCTCACGCTTATTTGTCGCTTCCCGGTACGGTTTCGGAGCCTTTTGCCATCCATTCAAAGAAAGCAATTTTGCTGACCTTGATAAGTCTGCCCCTGCGGAACGCTGGAAAGCCGGGTGTGTGTACCAGCTCATAGGCGCTCGCTCTTGAAATTCCCATAATCCGCTGAATGTCCGCCACATCCAGAACCAGCGGTAAATCCTCGTAGCTGTTCAATCTCTTTTTATCGTTCATTCTGTTCCTCCCATAAATCAAATAGGTTAAAATGCTTCCTGTTGCCGTTCTCCCCAAAAGCCGTTTTCCTGCCCCATTCCTGCGGTGTTTCCCTGCATTGGTGCGCCGAATGCGTCACTTCTCCTGCCGGTCATATCCCTTTTGGACGGTCATTCACTTGTCAAGGTACTGTGCGGTACGAAATTACCAACCGCAATCATCATAGCGTACTATCCTTGACAAAACAATGATTCTGCGATACCATGAGTGTAACGGATATAACTGAATTATATAATTACCATAAACAAAGGCAGGGGATAGGGATGGAGAATCAGTTTATACGGCATGAGCCATGTTTTGAGAGGATTTTGTTTGTCCTGACGCTGGACAGGAAGAAAATGAAAGAGCGGATTTTGATTGGGGAAGAACAGCAGATCCGCTTCCGTCTGAACGGGAGCCAAAACGCAGAGGTGCTTTGTGATATGACACGCCCACTGGGAACTTTTTTGATAAACTTTGAGCGTGACACGGACAGAGACTGGAACTTATACGGGCTTTCTCCGCTGCGGCAAGCTCTCCACTCCAACCGATGGAAACAGCCGGAGCTGGAGCAGGCGGCAAGCGAATTTCTTTGGGAGAAATATCTTAGCAACGACCCTCTGAAAATGTATGTGGCGTTCCGTATCTGGAACAGCTATCTGCTTGCCAGAGAACCCCGTGACCGTAACGCTGCCTGTGACCGCTTCATGGATAAAATGAGCAGACTGACCGGGGTATTCCAAAACGAAACCATGAGCTTTGACAGGGAGACAGGAAAACCGAAACAATTTCAAGCTGGCAGCCTTTATTTCAAAGGCGCACCGTCAGAAGATACCCGGCTTGACCTCTGGTTCCCGGACAACCGGCGCACAGAAGAATGTGTGTCTGCCTATGCGTCCCTCTACCCGTTGATTACCTATTATCTGAACAGGCTGAATGACTGGGGGCTTTGCTTCCGGCGGTGCAAGGTCTGTGGAAAATATTTTCTGGCAAAGAGCCAGCGGTATGAGCTGTGCAGCGACAAGTGCCGAAAAGCACAGGCGCTTCAAAACAAGCGGGAATTTGACGAGAGGTCAAGAGAAAATAACTATGACCTGCTTTATAAAAATGAATGCCAGAACTGGCGCAACAAAATAAACCGGGTAAAAAATACCGCAGGCTTTCCGGCTGACCGTCTGGAAAAAATACAGGCTTCCTTTTCCGACTTTAAGAAAGAAGCCTTACAGAGAAAAAAGGCTGTAAAAACAGGAACGGCCAGCCCGAAAGAATTTACGGACTGGCTGTATCAGCAGAGTAATGTAATTGTTGAGCTGACCGAGATATGAAAAACTTTCTATCGTCAATTTCGCATTATTGCAATAACAGATTGCTTCTTCCATGAATGGTAATATTATCATCAAACTTTTGGAAGAACTATAAATGTCCGAGGTGCCTTTGATTTCGACAGAAAAACAGGCTGAATTGTTACAAAGCTCGGACATTTCAAAAGAATTTTTTGAAAAATACTAAAGAAGCGGAGCAGCTAAAATCTGCTCCGCTTCGATATGATTGATCTAAGGATGTTTTGCTATTTGATTAAACTCACTCTGTCAACCGCAATCGCTCCACAACTGGAAGGTTAACGTCAGTTTTGTAGACCCATATAGGCACAATAAGGCAGATTAGCAACACCAGTCCAGACACCAGCACCAGTGGGATAAATGGATAGGAGAAAACAGCATAATAGGCCACTTTACTAAAAATCATATATAGCAAGATGAAGATTGCTGTTCCAATGGTGACTGCAAGGGAAAGGGAAACGCCCCAATAATAGAAACCTTCCATAAATAGCATTCGTTTGATTTGTCGCTTTGTCATTCCAATGCTTTCAAGAACAGCTAATTCATAGCGCCGAGTATTTACATTGACAACCATTGTATTGACAAAGTTCATGACACCAACAAGCAGCAGGATCACGGACAACCCTGTTCCTAAAACCTTTGCTGTAATGAGATATTCCTGCATTTCTTCTCGCCGTTCATATCGGGATATAATATCAATGTTAGCTTGTGATGCGGTGATTTGCTTTAATTCTTGCAGTATACTTTCGTCATGTTGACCATCCGTATCAAAGGCCACGCGGAACACTCTATATTGCGGAAAGAGTTCTTTCAAAGCTGTTTGACTAATATACAAATCAGGAGCCGTCCCTCTCTCATTGCCTCCTCCTGCTCGAAACCCTTCATTCAAATAACCGTTCGCTACAATAAAGGAATGCTGTCCGTTCTGCGTCTGGATTGTTATTTCCTGCCCTGGCTGAATAAGGCCTTCTACTGTTTTGGACAGCAGCACAACCTTTCCTTGTTCAAAGGCAGACGTGTCAATAGGCAAGTTTAAGGTTTTATTGATTTCTTCCAAATATGCACTGTCAATTCCAAAAACCCCGCTAAAAAAGTTTTGCTGATAATTTTCTAATTTTGCCGGATCAGAAAAATCAATGCCGTTTACTCCGTCTAATGACGCAAGAAACTCGTGAAATACAGCATCGTCATATACAACATCTGCTGCTACTTGAGGATAAGGTGCATAGGTCAACCTCAAATTCTCAATGCCGTCAAGCTGACCAATCTCTGAAACCATTTCGCTGGAAATTAAATCTTCTCTTTCGTGGATACTATATGTGAGTGCAAAATCGCTTACTCCCCATTGGCTCACATAATTCTCCGGGCTTAAACCATGTAATAGCCCTGTGACGACAAGGAACAAGGAAAGGCCGAAAAAAAGCGATGCAAAAACAAGGGTTGTACTCTTAGCATTACGAAAGACATTGTTCCATGCCATTCTGGACAACTTCATTTTGCTACAATTTCTGGCGCTGCTCTTTGTGCTGGCTGCTGTATATTGGAGTGCTGCTATTGGTGAAACATTTCCGGCAATTTTGGCGGGCTTCATGCTTGCAATCATAACGGTAATGAACGTAAATATGGCCGCTCCTATGAAAATAAACGGCGAAAAAGATACTTTTGTTCCCACATCAGAATTTGTTGAATACATCATATTCAGGAAGTAAGGAACAATGCCAAAGGAAACAACCGCACCAAGTAACAGACCAATCGGAATACCAATACAAGAGATTCTGATTGCCTGCTTATAGATAATTCTCTTTATCTGCCTTTGGGTCATTCCAATCGTTTTAAGACGGCCATAGAATTGCACATCTTTTACGACAGAGACATAAAGAATATTATAAATCAGCAGATAGCCGCTAAAGGATATAAAAACTGCTAAAATTATTACAGCTAAAATAATAGTTCCACCATTTGCCTGTTCTAATGGTACAATTTCAAATGTTTGCCCTTCTGTAAAGTCAATCTCACGCCGCAATCTTTCACAGTTTTTGTCAGCATTATCATTGCCTTGAAAACGGATCATTGCCGTAACACTATTATCCAGTGATACATTTAAGCTATCCTTAAAAGCGGATGAAACATAAACATAACCACGATTATTTGTGCGCATTGGAATGTAGTCCGTATAGTAGCCCGACAGCAAAAAGGTGTCTGAGACATAATTATAGCTATCGCCAATTTGGTACGACAACACAATCTCCATCCCTATTTGCGGATCAGAAATGCCCATCTGTTCAAGCACCCATGTAGGTAGCATAATTTCGTTTTTACTTGATGGGTAATTTCCTACAACACTTGATATAGTAGGCAGACGGTGGGTTCCCCACTCGGTATCATCTATCCAAACTATACCTAATCTCGCATTTTGCAGTTGCTCTGTATCAACACTGCCTAAACGCTGCTGTATACCTACGTCAAGGACAAGGTTTGATTTTGAAATTTCAACCAACTGATTTTCTGTTACATTTGTGATTCCGACATCAGCGGTAGTTCCCATTAACCGAATTTGTTGCATTTGGTAGGTTTCAAAGTAACTAAAACCAATACTGAATGTCGCAGTTATCATAAATGCAGTTAGCACAAGAGCAATGATTGCAAATAAATTACGCTGCCGTTCACGATGCAAACTGCGCTTTGCCAGCTTCTTTTCAATGTCACTGGTATCATTTTCAAAAGGCCATGTCATAGCTTGCCACCTCCTTATTCCACAATCCTGCCGTCCTCAATGCGGACAATCCGATCTGCAAGGCGGGCAATGTCGTCATTGTGCGTAATCATCACAACAGTTTGCCGGAACTCTGCACTGGTGCGCTTGATAAGCCCCAGCACCTCGGCGCTGGTCTTGCTGTCAAGGTTGCCGGTCGGCTCGTCGGCCAGCACAATAGCCGGTTTGGTAATCAAGGCGCGGGCGATAGCCACACGCTGCTGCTGTCCGCCGGAAAGATTGTTCGGCATGTTTTTCAGTTTATCTTCCAGCCCCAGCAGATGAACGATCTCGTCCAAAAACTTCTGATCCACCGTGTCCCCGTCCAGCTCCACCGGCAGGACGATGTTCTCATACACATTCAGGATCGGAACAAGGTTATAGTTCTGGAAGATAAAGCCGATGTTGCGGCGGCGGAAGATGGTGAGCTGTTCGTCGTTCATTTTCGACAGCTCTTTGTCCCGGACAATCACGGTTCCGCTGGTGGGAGTGTCCAGCCCGCCCATCATGTGAAGCAGGGTGGACTTGCCGCTTCCGGAGGTTCCCACAACGGCCACAAACTCACCGTCATTTACGGAGAAGTTCACGCCGTCAAGGGCGCGGGTGATATTCGGCTTTGTGCCGTAATACTTTTTCAGGTCGATAGTCTGTAAAATACTCATACTCAAAACTCCTTCCAAGGCTTTCTGCCTGCTGATAAGGGTATTGTAAAACCCAAATGTCCGCGAAATGTTACAGCGGCCCAAAAATTTCATTGAAAATCGGGGTGAAATGTTACAACGCTCGGACATTTCAAAAAAATTTACGGCGGGCAGCCGGAAATGGCCGTCCGCCGTAGCTCATGATCTGTTCTAAAACCAATTCGCCTTTTGATTTCTAAATTGAGGAGTATCGCTTTCTTGATAAGGATTGTAGGTATTACGGTTACACCCAAACTCTTTTAATGATTTTATTTTATTGTCCTCTGTCCATTCAATCAAAGAAATACCGTCAAATTCCTCTATATCCCCATTGTTCATTCCATTTTTGAAATACCACTCTACAATCGTTTGATTTTCTTTATGGAAAAATTGCTTGATTTCCCAAACTACCACCTTTCCACGGGTATTCCACTCCTGAAACCAATGTTTTACTGTTTTACGATTGCTATACTGGGGACACCAACTTTCTGTATAGAGTACATCTTCCGCAAAAATATCATCAATGCCCATATCTTTCTGATAAAGCCACATATCAAACCACAGTCGGATTATTTTTTCTCGTTCATTCATAATAGAAACACCTCGCTTGTTTACTTTCATTTTGTAGGCAGCATAATGGAAAATTCCGAACCCTTGCCCGGCTCCGAAACCACTTTGATATAGCCACCCTGCCGCGTTACGATCTCGCGGGCCAGATACAGGCCAATGCCCACACCCTGCTGTTCGTGTACTTCTTCCTCACGATAGAAGCGCTGGAAGATAGCGGCCTGATTGCTTTCGGAAATGCCCTTGCCAGTGTCGGTCACTTTGATTTCCACATACATTTCCCACAGCACCACAGACACAGCGATTTTCCCGCCTGCCGGGGTGTACTTCACCGCATTGTCCAGCAGGTTAAAGAGGGCTTCCGATGTCCACTTGCTGTCATGGGAAACGGTCAAATCCTCCGGGCAGTCCACGGACACGGCGATTTCCTTTTTCTCCGCTGCATACACGATCCCACTCATGGCCTGTGCCACGGTATCAAAGAGGCGGCCCGGTTTCTTGTCCAACTGGATCACGCCTGTTTCCAGACGGGAGGTTTTCACAAGGGCCTGAAAGAGAAAGTCCAGCTTATCCGTCTGGCTGCGGATTCCCCGGATAAAGTCGGTGCGCTCTGCCTCGGCCATAGGCTTTTCCAGCAGGGTGTCCGTCGCCATTTTCAGATTGCTTACCGGCGTTTTCACCTGATGGGAAATATCCGATACAAGGGTCTGTAACTCCTGCCGTTCCTCGTCCACCCGGCGGCGGTTCTCCTGCATGATCTGGTAAAGCCTTGCCAGCCGGTGTCCGATTCTGGCAAGCTGGGTTTCGCTGTCCTCTGGCCGCTGGGGCGCTTCATTTCCGGCAATCATGTGGTCTAAGGTCTGGCACAGGTCAGCGGTAAACTGTGATAACCGTTTTCCAAACGCCTGCGTCAGTACAAAAATCCCTACAAGGGCGCACAACAGCAGCGCCCCGCCCGTCAGCAGCACCGCCGTCTGTTTTGTCACAAGAAAAAGGGCTATGGTGATCCCGGACATGGAGAGGGCAAACCCTATTGCCACCCGGCCAAACAGCCGCTTTACCGAGAGGTTTTGAAATTTCATTTTGCCTCGCCTCCCGTCCATTGATAGCCCATGCCGTAAACGGTCTTGATGTAGGGCGCGCCGCCGTCGGATTCAATCTTGCTGCGAATCCGGCTGATAGAAGTTGTCAGGGTGTGTTCGTCTACAAACCTTTCGTCTATATCCCACAGCTTTTCCAAAAGCTGCCCACGGGTCAGCACTTGCCGGGGATTTTTGCGGAACAGGTTCAGCATTTTGTACTCCATCGGGGATAGGGTCAGGGGCTTGCCATTTAAGGAAGCCGTCTGTTCCGAGAAGTCCAGAAACAGCCGCCCGTCGTCGTAAATGTCCTTGGCCGGTTTGTGGTGTTCCAGCATGGCGAACATGGCTTTGATTTTCCGCTGCAAGGCCCCGATCACAAAGGGCTTTGTGATGTAATCCACCGCGCCCACCTCATAGCCCCGTATCTGGTCGCTCTCCTGATCGTTGGCGGTCAGGAAAATCACGATGGTATCCGGGTGCTGGGGCTTTATCAGCTTGCACAGTTCAAAACCGTTCCCGTCCGGCAGGTTGATGTCCAGCAGCACTAAATTAAATTCCCGCTGGCGGATGGCTTCGGCTGCGGTTCTGGCATTTAGGGCAGAAGTCACGCCGTAGCCGTCTGCGGTCAGGTTATAGGCCAACATCTTATTCAAAAAACTGTCGTCCTCGACAATTAAAATCTGCTCCATATTCTCACTTCCTTTGCTTTTTGCAGATAGTATAACAGGCAAATGTCCGAGAATTGTTACAAGGACAAATATATTTATCATTTTACAGCTTTTTTATGTGTACTGCAATTTTATAAAAGAAAGGACAGCAGTATCATCAAATTGCTGTCCTTGCGGTTTATTATAGCTGGTAGTGTATAAGCGTGGGTTCATCATATTTGGTGTGGTATCTTTAACTATGGGAAACTCCGTTTTCCCATTTTGATACTGTTTTGTCGCTGACGCTCAGCTTCTCCGCCAGCTCTGCCTGCGTCATTTTTTTCTCTTCACGCAGTTTCCTTATTATTTCTCCTGTAACATACTGATCCATAATTACCATGCTCCTTTCACTGCATATGATAGCAGATCAGATCATGTCTGTTAATCAACGCTGCGTAGAGACCTGAGGTCTGCTGCAAAACGCAGGTGTGCGTGATGCACACAGCTGCAACTCTTTACATAAGCATCTGCAGCCCTTTGCATGAAAGTCACGGCAGACAGATATATTATACACGCCTCCGGCTATCCCGCACCATATTATTTTTCCTTTGAAAATCGCCGATACTATTGTAAAATCATAATAGAAAACATTTACCGGAGGATTTACAATGTCATATTACGATCAGTACAAATCTAAACTTCGCACACCTGAGGAAGCCGTGAAAGCAGTAAAAAGCGGCGACTGGGTGGAATACACCACTTCAAACGGATTCCCCGCACTTCTCGATGAAGCTCTCGCAGCGCGAAAGGACGAGCTGAGCGACGTCAAGATCCGAGGAAACCTGATTTTCGGCCCTATCAAAGTCGTCGAATGCGACCCCCAGCGCGAACATTTCATATACAACAGCTGGCACTGCTCCGCATACGAACGCAAACTCTGCGACAAAGGCCTGTGCAACTATATACCGATGATTTTCCGAAATGTCGTCGAATACTACAAGAATTTCCTTGAGATAAACGTAGCAATGATATCAGTCACACCGATGGACGCGCACGGATATTTCAACCTGTCGACCTCGACCGGTATAGCAAAGGGCATCCTCGACAAGGCCGACATCGTGATAGTCGAGGTCAACGAAAATCTGCCACGTGTATACGGAGGGATCGGCGACAGCATCCACATATCAGAAGTCGACATGGTGGTCGAAGGCAAGCACGGCCCGCTGTTCCAGGTACACCTCGAAGAACCCACCGAAGCAGAAATAAAGATCGCGGAACACATAATGCCGTACATCCCAGACAGTGCCACTCTCCAGCTCGGCATCGGCGGTCTTCCCGGCATCATCGGCAAGATGATCGCCGACTCCGATCTGAAAGACCTCGGGATGCACACAGAGCTCTGCTCCGACGCATATTACTATATACACAAGGCTGGAAAGCTGAAAAACAGATACTCTGCGCTCAGTCCGGGCAAAGGCGTGTTCGGCATAGCTTTCGGGACTGACACACTCTATGAATGGGTACACGAAAACCCCGGTGTGATCTCCTACCCGCTCGAGTACGTGAACTCGCCTGAGATCATAGCAAAGATCGATAATATGATTTCGATAAACAGCTGTATCTCTACCGACCTTTACGGTCAGGTATGTGCGGAAAGCTCAGGCACTCGGCAGATCAGCGGTACAGGAGGCCAGCTGGACTTCCTCACCGGTGCCGCGATGTCAAAAGGCGGCAAAGCGTTCATCTGCATGCCTTCCGTATTCAGGGAAAAGGACGGCACGCTCGAATCCAATATCAAGCCTATTTTTCAGGGGGATATAGTCACTTCTCCGAGAAGTCAGCTCTATTACCTCGTGACGGAATACGGTGCTGTAAACCTCGTCGGCAGGAGCACCTGGGAACGCGCCGAGATGATCATATCCATAGCGCACCCTGATTTCAGAGACGAGCTTATAAAAGACGCTGAGAAACAGAATATCTGGAGACGTTCGAACAAGAGATAGTAAAAGCTCCGCGTTCCGGGCAATACTGTGATGCCCGGGATGCGGTATTTTGTTTGCCGGCACCATAAAAAACAGGTGCATGCTGTAAAACGCACACACCCGTGTTTTTTCTCATTCTTATTCGTTCCAGCCTACTGAAACTTTCTTTCTCAATACAAATAGTAATACGGATCCGAGGCTATGCCGGCTATCATCATTATCATGAATACTCCCCACAGAACTGTCGCGATTATGCTCAGAATGAATCCTACAGTTCTTATCCCTTCATTATTTCCTTCTTTTTTAGCCATTATCGCAAGAATAAGTCCCACGACTCCGCAAACGCCTATAGCACAGCATACTGTTCCCACGATACCGAGTATCAGCGAAGCAACTGCTTTGCCGTGTGCCGGCGCCTGCTGTGTCGTGTACTGCTGATACTGACCTCCCGTGCTGTTCTGATCATATGTATAATTAGGATGTTCATTGTGCTGTGTCTGATACTGACCGGCATTCTGCTGCCACTGACCGCTGCTCTGGTTCTGATACTGTGCCGTGCTATTCTGCTGCCATGCGCCGTTACCGTTGTTCTGATCATACTGGCTTGCTCCGTACGGCTGCTGCTCTTTGACTGTCTGCCACTGATCAGCTCCTGTACCGTAAACACCCTGCTGTGCATCGCCTTGAGTATACTGCTGCCCTGTCTGCAGACTTCCCTGCTGTGCATCGCCTTGAGTATACTGCTGTCCCGTCTGCGGACTCCCCTGCTGTGCATCGCCTTGGGTATACTGCTGCCCCGTCTGCGGACTTCCTATCTGCCACTGATCGCCGACCTGGTATATCTGCCTGCCTGTACCTGTATACGGCACCTCATTCATCTGCTGCGGTGTCTGTCCGATCCCTGCAGTTCCGTCAGTTCCTGCGACACCCGCAGGTGTATCGTTCCATGCAGCCTCTGCAGGTGCCGCCGCTTCTGCTGCAGCTTCCTGAGGCTGTACGAATCCCTGCCGGGCAGCTTCACTTTCGCTGTGCATCTGCACTGCTTCCGTATACAGCCCCTCGCCTTCTGCCGTACTCTTGTCAGGCATCACGTTATTGTTCATATTATTAATACTATTGTTCATATCATTACTGTTATTCATATTATTATCCATTGAAATATTCCTTTCCGTATCTGCCCCTGCAGATATGCTTATATGGTCATTTTATATTGATACTGAACAAAAGTCAATCCGCTATCCATAGAAGATACATTCCACAAACATGCAGCTGCTCTGATATGTCTGGCATGTCTGCACAACTGCCGTAACCGACACTGCTGCCACGACTTTGCATACCGGCATATCACAGATTCCTCAGCACCGCGAAGATCAGATATGCCGCTATATTCACATAGACCGCCCCGAGCAGCACCCGTTCATTTCTCAGCACTGCCGGTCGGCCTGCAAAGCATCCTATACTTATCATCAGCCACATGATCACTGTAACGAACGCTACAGGATTGAACCTGAACGCCGAGTAAAAGTCAAACCTGAGCAAGGCAAGCGCCATCCTTGACGTCCCGCATCCGGGACACAGATACCCTGTAAAGCGATTGAACATACACGGTATACCAAATCCGGTCGTATATATCAGCACAGTGTATGTGATCCCGATCGCGATCAGCACCCCATATATCAAAAGTATTTTTTTCTGTACATTATCAAGCTTCATCATCAGACTGTCGTACTCTTTCTTCCATGGACCCGTTTATGCTTTCACTATCATTATGCTGATGTGTCCCATGTATGTCAAGGTGTTCATAACTCAGAAAGCATAAGCCCTGACAGGATCGAGTAGGAGGCGGTGACTAGCCGCCGTCCTCTCACACCACCGTGCGTACCGTTCGGTACACGGCGGTTTCAACAGTTGACGTGCAGGGACTGATATGCCATGGATAAATCGTAACATCCCCAGCGTATCAGTCTTTCTTTTGTTAACGCTCTTTGTACCACTCCGCTTCCAGCCATTCTCCAGTAGCCTTTACGACTGTAGGCTCCTTCACAGGCCGCCCATTCCGGCAGACCTAGTCCTAACAGCTTCCGCTTCCTTGTCTTCGGCAGCTTCCACTGTTTCCAGATACACATTCGTATCCTTCGATATAGCCATCCATTCATTGCCTCTATGTTGTTCTTCATATCCGCAATGCTGAAATAGTTCAGCCATCCCCGCATGAATATTTTAATTCTTTCCATTGCTTTCCTGATATTTCCGCATCTGCTCCGGGAAGTGAGCTTTCTCAGCTTATCCTTGGCTTTCTTCCATGCATCTGCATGGACACGGATATAGATTCCTTTTCCGTTCTTCCCATAACAAAAACCAAGATACTTAAAATTTCGGATCGCAAATACACTTACCGTGCGGCTTTTCTTTCGGTTCACTTTTAATTCCAGTGTCTCTTCCAGATATTTCGTACTGCTTTCCAGTAACCGTTTCGAGGCTCTTTCACTCTTTGCAAGCAGTACGATGTCGTCGGCATAGCGGATGCAAGGCACTCCTCGTCTTTGGAATTCCTGGTCAAATTCATTTAGATAGATATTTGCCAGTAACGGCGAAAGATTTCCGCCTTGTGGTGAACCTTCCTCTGTTCTGACTACCACTCCGTTTTCCATGACTCTGCTCTTAAGATACCTCTTTATCATTTGTATCACTCTTTCATCTTTTACGTCTCTGCGTAAGATATTCAATAGCAATACATGATTCAGCGTATCGAAGTATTTTGACAGGTCAAGAACAACTGCTCTTGTGTAACCTTGCTTTGCATACTCCTTTATCTTCAGAACGGCGTCTTTTGCGCTTCTTCCCGGTCTGTAGCCGTAGCTCCCTTCCGAAAACTTCGGTTCATAGATCGGTATCAGCTTCTGTGCGATTGCCTGCTGGATGATACGGTCTACAACAGTTGGAATACCAAGCTTTCGCATTCCACCGTCCGGCTTTGGGATTTCGACTCGTCTTACTGGGGAGGGTGTATAGTGCCCCTTCCTGATTCTTTCCAGCAATTCGACTTTGTGTTCCTTGAGCCATGGGAGGGCTTCTTCGATAGTCATACCATCTACTCCCGGCGCTCCTTTGTTCGCCTTCACTCTTTTGTATGCTCGATTGAGATTATCTCTTTCGAGTATACTGCCTAGGAGATCTGGCTCTGCACTGTCTCTTTCTTTCCATATCCGGTTGAATGAGCGGTGCGCTCTTACATACCCTTTACGTTCCGCGCTATCTCTCTGCAAGCAGCTTTCTTTGTTGTTTTCTGCACTCATATGCTCATTCCTCCTTTCCGGGTCATACTCAAGACTCCTGTTGATTCGGTCCTTCATTGTTCTTTCCAACTACTATGACCTCTGCTGACCCCTGTGCGTTCAGCACTGCTTTGGGCAGTGGTTGCTCCTTTCAGAGCGTGCCGCACAGGTCTCCCCGGGTACCACACGTTTCTTCCTCTCCATCTGTCTGCCTCATCTATCCTGCATGATCCCGTGTAGCTTTTGGGCTTTGACTTGTATGGCAGCCTCACCCTCATGCATGACCTTCTATGAGATTTCTGTTCGTCAGACCGGAGATTTGCCTGCACCTTCCTTCAGATTCTGCCTCACGACAGACACCCTTGGTGTTCAGCTATCTTCTTCCCGCTACCGGGCGAATTCGGGACTTTAACCCTTTAGAAACGTGCGCCGCCGGGCGCACCATAAAACAGAACGATCCCCGAAAGAGCCCCGCGCTGCGGCGTTTCTCTCCAGAGATCGTTTCTGTATATTCTCTCCGATCCTGCCTGTTAGATATCCTTCATCCCCCTGATACCGCTTATCCCCAGTCCCGGTGCATCCGTCACATCAAAAAACGGAATTCGCTTTTCATATCCTCCGTCGACCGGATCCTCCGCCAGCAGTATGGCCGCATCGAGATCCACCATCGTGATGTTCTTCTTTGCAGCAGCAAGCTGCGCAGCGGCAGCAAGCCCTACCTTGCTCTCCACCATGCATCCCAGCATGCACTCCACGCCGAAGCTTTCCGCGATACCGGCTATCTTCAGCGCATTGTATATCCCGCCGCATTTCATCAGCTTGATGTTCAGGAAATCGACAGCGTCCATCTGCAGAAGCCGCATCGCATCCTGCGGTGAAAACACGCTTTCGTCTGCCATGATGAGCGTATCGACATTGTCTCTGACCTTCTTCAGTCCCTCAAAATCGCGAGCCTTTACAGGCTGTTCGATGAACTCTATGTTCATGCCGAGTCTGTCCAGCCTGTTTATCACATCTATCGCCTGTTCAGGCGTCCACCCCTGGTTTGCATCGAGCCTGAGCCTTATCTTATCCCCCGCTGCTTCCCGTACGGCCTGCACACGCTTTACATCAAGCTCGGGATCGAGACCGACCTTGAGCTTTAATGCATCAAACCCCTGCGCGAGCGCATCGAGTGCATCAGCTTTCATTTCTTCCGGCTGATTCATACTTATCGTAAGATCCGTTTCAAGAGTTTTTCTGTATCCTCCAAGGAATTTATGCAAAGGTATATCGTAATGTTTTCCGACAAGATCATAGACTGCCATATCGCATGCTGCTTTTGGACTCGTATTTCCCGGGAGCGCATCCTGTATCGCATTCATGATCCCGTCTGTGTTCTCGATGTCCATACCGATTATCGCAGGCGCTATATACCCGCGTATGGCTGAAACAATCGACTCGACTGTATCCCCAGTTATCGCAGCTGTAGGCGGCGCACATCCGAATCCCGTCGCTCCGCTGTCCGTCTGCACCAGAACGATCACGTTTTCAGCGACGCTCACAGTCCTGAGCGCTGTCTTGAAAGTCTTTTTCAATGGTATATCTATGCGTTTCAGCTGAATATCTGTTATCTTCATCTCTGTTACCTTCTTCTGCCGCCGCTACATCTTGAGATCTCTGCCGTCAAGTTTGTCTTCATCGCTCCTGCTGAAGATCTTGTATACAAAGTATGCGATAACAATCAGGAACAGTGCGAATGATACCCATGCATTATCCGTTCTGAGGAAATCGAGGAATCCCCATGAATCGACTCCTGTGCCGAGATATATCAGCACTGTAGCGACTACGCCTATAAGCGCATCTCCGGCAATATAGCCCGATGCATACATCGTTCCCTTTTCGATCTTCTTCGCTCTGGTCTCTTCGCTGTATTTCTTTCTGCTGTCTATTATTCCTCTGATAGCTCCGCCTATCATCATAGTCACACTGAGATGTATCGGCAGGTACAGCCCTACAGAGAACGGCAGCACTTCGCCGCCCATGAGCCATACGGCAACGGCAATGCCCATTCCTATGAGGATCAGCGACCACGGAAGGTTTCCTTCCATTACGCCCTCTGCCAGCGACTTGATCATTGTAGCATGCGGTGCAGCCAGCTTTTCACTTCCTATAGTGTATACTTTGTCCAGCATGATTATTACAGCACCCATGACTGCAGCTGATGTGATGACACCTATCATCTGACCGTACTGCTGGCTTCTTGGAGTAGCTCCAAGAAGGAATCCTGTCTTAAGATCCTGTGCCATATCTCCTGATACACCTATACATATACAGATTATCGAACCCACGATAACGATAGCGATCGCTCCGCTCGTTCCGCTGAATCCCATCACTCTGAAGAGCACAGCAGTAACGAGGAGTCCTCCTATAGACATCGCTACGATAGGATTGTTCGAGCTTCCCACGAAACCTACAAGATGAGCGGAAACCGTAACGAATATGAATCCGAATATCAATACAAGTATCGCTCCGAGGCTTCCTGCCATCGCATTAGGGAATACCGGCAGGAATGCGATGATCCCCAGTATTATTATCGCTGCTATCACTAAGAGCTTAGGAGATACGTTTCTGTCAGTCCTTTTGATCTCTTCATCTTTGAGCTTGTATGCAGCGAACGTTCCCTTGAATGATCTTACTATGATAGGTATCGCCTTGAACAGACTTATGAATCCGCCCATTACGACCGATCCTATTCCTATGTACTTGAGATAGTATGTCCACAGTCCCCAGTGATCCAGCTCTGCGATAGGCACGTCTGCCAGACCTATTGCATCCGGCGCATACTGTCCGATGAAATATATCACAGGAAGTATCACAAACCATCCGATGACTGATCCGGCCAGCGACATCGCCGCGATCCTCGGTCCTACCAGGAATCCTGCACCCAGCAGTGACGGATACACGTCCATACCTACAGCTCCGCCCTTGAGATATCCTTTGAGCGGTATATCGAGTTCCTCAGGGAAAAGGCAGAATCCGTTAGTAAGGAATTTGAACACTCCGCCTATACCGATGCCTTTGAACAGCATCTTCGAAGTGGTCCCACCTTCTTTCCCCGCAACTATAACTTCTGCACACGCAGTGCCTTCAGGATACGGCAGTTTACCGTGCTCATCCTTTATAAGGAACTTCCTGATCGGTATCATGAGTATGCACCCCAGCAGTCCGCCAAGTGCTGCAATGGTGAAAATCGTTATCATCTTGACATTCACACCCATCAACAGCAGTGCCGGCAGCGTGAATGCCACACCTGCAGCAAGGGCTTCTCCCGATGAACCTACAGTCTGTACGATATTGTTTTCCAGAACTGTACTGCCCTTCAATCCCTTGAGCACCGCCATACCTATTACCGCTGCCGGTATCGACGCGCATATCGTCATACCGATCTTCATCGCAAGGTATGCATTTGCCGCCCCGAACAGGCATGCCAGTATGCAGCCGATCACGACAGCCCTTACCGTGAACTCCCTGATATTTTCATCAGGCGAAACATACGGCTTGTAGTTTTCGCCGCTCACCTTTGATGAAAAGTCAGCAGTCCGCTTGTTTTCATTACTCTCCATTTTTCTCCTCCTCATTTGATTATTTACTCATAAAATCATCGAAAACCAGCTTCGACGTTTCAGATAATATCTTTCGAGCATGATTGTTGTCCTTTGCATCCCATGCAAAGAATATATATATATAATTCCCCTTTTCTGTATAAACTATGGCAATGTCATGATCGAGAGCATCGAGTTCTCCGCTCTTGCGGGCTATCACAAGCTCATCCGGCAGCTCCTGCCTCATCATCGTCTCATCTGCCTGACCCTTCATTATATCCAGCATCTGTCCGTCGTAAGGCGATCCCAGAAGTCTGTCCTCATAGAGTCTTTCCATCAGATCCAGCATTTCCTTCACAGATGTAAAGTTCTGGCGTCCTTCTTCGGCAGCCCTGAAGTCCATCATCTTTCGCTGCAGTACGGAATCGCTGTATCCCAGCTCTCTGATAGTGCTGTTGATCCCGTCCATTCCGAACAGATCTATCAGTACATTCGTAGCCGTGTTGTCACTGTACACGATCATCAGTTTCAGCAGCTCTCTCAGGCTGTACTTTCTCGGATCGAGAAACAGCAGTACGCTGAAATCCACGACATCTTCTGCTCTGACTTCGATCTGATCATCCAGCGTCATCTCTCCGGCCCTTATTTTCTGGAAAGCCCTGATAAGTATGAACATTTTTATCAGGCTTGCCGATGCCACGACTTCGTCTTCATTGAAAGAACAGATCTCTCCGCTTCTCAGATCTTTTACTGCAAAAGCGCCGCTTACCCCTTCGCGCTGCAGATATGCGATCAGTTTTTCTCTCATAATACAATCTCTCCTGTCGAATTTTTATGTGATCCGAAACAAAAAAACAGTACGGGCCCGACACAAATCAGACCCATACTGGATTTCACTCACGGAGCCACAGCAGTCCATATCTATGCTGCAGCATATTGAATAAAGCAGTTTCGGTATAAAGCTTTCATATATTTTTTATCTCACTGTACTTTTTCAGGGCATCCTTGTATGCTATCACTATAGCCTTCTGAGACGAGCCGAAATACCGGCGGCCTATATCTGCCACGAGTTTTTCATCGTACCCTGAAAATTTCTTTCCTATAAAAAGATCGTAAACGAATCTTTTCGTTATATCTATCGTTGCCGAACACTCAAGATCCACGATCTCGTCAGTTTCACGATCTATGACAAAGCCTATGAAAAAAATCTTGAAATTGCTTGTTATGGCATTGTCACTGCCTGTCCTGCCATGTCCGACAACATAAACTGTAGTATCTTTATACATGTTTTACCTCATAACGATACGTTGACACTTCCGTATTTTAACATATTTTCAGCAAAATATCCACATCAAAAAACCAAAAAATGCAAGCATCGAAAAAACCGAAAAAACGCGACCGGTCCGAAAGCAGTCGATCCGCTTTTACAGATTTGCCAGTTTCATCATAGCCTTTGCATAGATACGGCTACTTGCCAGAAGATCCTTGATATCGATATATTCGTTGGCCTGGTGCATCGTATCCTCACGCCCCGGGAAGATCGATCCGAAAGCCACCGTATTCGGCAGGCTCTTTGCGTATGTTCCGCCGCCCATGTTTACAGGCGAAGCCTTCTCTCCCGTTTCCTCCTCGTATACTCCCATCAGTGTCTTTACGAGCTCATGGTCCTCAGGAAAATATAGCCCCTGCTTTTTCTTTACGACCTCGAACTCAAGACCCTCTGCACTGCAGACCTGCGCGATCTTTTCAAGATACGGTTCACAGTCTTCATTCGCAGGGCACCTGTAATCCACGAGAACTTCGATATGCTCCTGATCGGCGCCGAGCACTCCCGCATTGAAAGTGGATCCTCCGAGCTTTTCATCGCTGTATCCTGCTCCGAGCTTTATCCCTCTTGTATCACCGCTCATATATTCATTGTAGAACTCAATGAACTGCCTGAGCTCTGCCGGGAATCCCGCATATCTGCTGTCTGCAGCGACTTCTTTCAACAGGCTGTCTATCGCGTTGACACCTGCTTCCGGCGTGCTTCCATGAGCCGCACGTCCTTCGGTATTTCTGATGATCTCCGTTTTTTCTCCGAATTTCAAAATCATCTCAGCCTTATCCGGCACCTGATTGACCGCAAGTCCGCCCGACGCGCTCACAAGTGTGTATTTTCCCGCACCTGATCTGTCCGAAAAGCGCTTTGATATCCTGAACACGACCATACTCTTTTCCGAATTCACGACAGGAAACATCGCATCAGGAGTAAATGCATATACAGGCAGTTCCTCAGTTTTTTTGTAACGCTCCATATCTGTGCTGCCGGTCTCCTCGTCAGTGCCTACGATGAGTCTTATCCGGCGCTTCAGCTCAGCTCCCGAATCTTTTAACGCCTTCATCGCGTAAAGCGCTGCGATCACCGGCCCTTTGTCATCGAGGGCTCCTCTTCCCGTTATCCTTCCGTCAGCTATCACACCTTCGAACGGATCCGTATTCCACCCGTCGCCTGCCGGAACAACATCCATGTGCCCCAGAACACCGATCATTTCGCTGTCATCTGTGCAGTTTTCCGGGCAGTATTCGACATATCCCGCATATCCGTCGACATTCACAGCCTTGAATCCCAGCTCCCTGCCCTTTGCAAGTATGAATCCAAGTGCCTCAGCTACGCCTTTCCCGAAGGGCATGCCCTCCTGCGGCTTGCCGCTGACGCTTTTTATCGCTATGCATTCACATAAGGTCTGAAGCATCGCATCATTATCTATAAACGCTGCAAGTGATTTTTCATTCATCATATATCTCCATTCTGTCTGTACCTGATCTGTCATAATTTAACAGTCCTGAAAAGTTCATTGTAATTATATTCGCTTCCCCTGCATATATCAACATAAAAAAACATGCAGCGGTTTAGTCGGCCGACAAGGTTACAGCGGACTTTTGTGGATTTTTATGAATTTATATGGATTTTTATGAATTTTACTATTGACATGGATATGAATACGTGCGATAATATTTGGCAAATGCGAAGACCGGAAAGCAGTAAGTCTTTACGAATCCAACAGAGAGTTGCCGGGTGGTGAGAGGCGCAGGGAGGAAACTGACTGAATACATTCTGAGAGCAGTCCGCTGAACAGTGATGAAACGTATCTGTTGTTAAATCGTTTCAGAGCTAAATAGGTTGGAACGGGTTCACCCGTAACAGTGAGCGAGTTTTATCAAGAACTCAGTGAGGCTGCAGCTGTGAAGCTGCGGTAAACAGAGGTGGTAACGCGGTAATATCTGCCCTCTGAACATAGTTCGGAGGGCAGTTTTTTTATGCACTGTCCTTCAAAAAAGAAAGGAAAGGACAAAAAAACTATGTTTATCAAAATCTTACTACTTTGTATCTTTTTCGCAGTGATGATCGGAATCGGTCTCTACTGCAGGAAACACGCAACTGATGTAAGCGGCTTCGTGCTCGGCGGACGTTCCGTCGGTCCGTGGCTCACAGCATTTGCTTACGGCACATCATACTTCTCAGCAGTTATATTTATCGGCTATGCAGGTCAGTTCGGCTGGAAATTCGGTATCGCCTCCACCTGGATCGGTATCGGAAACGCGCTCATCGGATCGCTGCTCGCATGGGTGATCCTCGGCAGACGCACAAGGATCATGACTCAGCACCTGGATTCCGCAACAATGCCGGAATTCTTCGGTTCGAGATTCAGCAGCAGATCTCTGAAAATAGGTGCTTCAGTAATCATATTCGTATTCCTGATACCATATACTGCATCTCTGTATAACGGACTGTCACGACTCTTCGGTATGGCATTCAATATAGACTACACAGTATGTATCATCATAATGGCTGTCCTCACAGGTATCTACGTTATCGCCGGCGGCTACATGGCGACCGCGATCAACGATTTCATACAGGGCATAATCATGCTGTTCGGCATCGTCGCTGTTATTGCTGCCGTGCTGATGAGCAAGGGCGGCTTCACCGAAGCTATAGATTCGCTGGCACGTATCGAAGACCCTGCCGCATCATCGACTCCCGGTGTGTTCAATTCATTCTTCGGGCCTGATCCTCTCGGCCTGCTGAGCGTAGTCATACTCACGTCACTCGGTACATGGGGACTTCCTCAGATGGTGCAGAAATTCTATGCGATCGAAAGCGAAAAGGCTATACATAAAGGCACTATCATTTCAACGCTCTTTGCCATCGTCGTTTCAGGCGGATGCTATTTCCTCGGCGGCTTCGGACGACTGTTTTCAGATCAGATAAATGTTGAAACAGACGGCTTCGACTCGATAATCCCGACGATGCTTTCAACTCTGCCTGATATCCTTATCGGTCTCGTGGTACTTCTGGTACTGTCAGCTTCGATGTCGACATTATCTTCACTCGTCATAGCTTCGAGCTCAACGCTGACGCTTGACTTCCTGAAAGATAATTTCATAAAGAACATGAGCGAAAAGACTCAGGTACTCATAATACGCGCCCTGATCATACTGTTCATACTGATATCAGTTGTCATCGCGATAATACAGTACAAGAACAACATCACATTCATCGCTCAGCTCATGGGTGTATCCTGGGGTGCTCTGGCCGGTTCGTTCCTGGCTCCGCTCCTCTACGGGCTCTACTGGAAAAAGACGACAAAAGCTGCCTGCTGGTGCAGTTATATATGGGGCTCCGGTCTCATGATAATGAATCTCCTTTTCAAGAGTTCATTCCCTGAAATACTGCAGTCTCCTATAAATGCAGGTGCTCTGGCAATGCTCGCAGGACTGATCATCGTTCCTGTTGTCAGCCTCATAACACCAAAGCCTGATGACAAGCTCGTTACGGACTGCTTCTCATGCTACGACAGAGAAGTAAAAGTACATGCGAGATTCTCGCTTGGAGACGAAGAGTAAACGATAATATCACAATACGGTCATCTATTTTTAAACGGCCCGCCGGACTTTCATGTCCGACGGGTCATTTTTATTTACATCTCTATTTGCACAGATACATCACGCCCATCCCCCGTGAACCATCACATCTGCGTGTGTTTTCTTCTGTAAAGGACCGCCACGGCGATCACTGCTGATACAGTCATCAATGTCAGCGCCGGCAGCATCGCAGCCGGTATGCGATCTCCTGTTGAAACCGCTGATCCGGTTTCAGGGCGGAGGAATCTTATCGTCTGATCCGTATCATTGATATCCTCATGTCTCGCTATCACCAGACCGCCCTTCACCAGAGTCTCAAACACGACGATCCTGCAGTCTTCGAACGCCGACGCATCAAAAGTGAATTCCACATCGATCTTTCCGTTTTCAGCTTCAGCTGTGAACTCCTTTGTCGAAGTCACCTTTCTGCCGTTCACCAGCAGCTCTTTGCCTGTGGACTTGTCCATCAGCACGCCTTCAAGCGTATATTTCTCTCCTTTCTCCAGGCCCTGGTATTCCACTCTATCGGTAAGCGTCACAGCCTTTCTTGGCAATGTCACGTGCTCCCTGTTCAGTTCACTGTCCCACACACTCGTCTTCAGCTTCACTTTGCTGTTCGTGAGCGTTCCCAGCTCGATCAGACTGCTGTCCCTGCTGACTTTTATCTCTATGCCTTTCAGAAGCTTATATCCTTCGTTGTTCCTGCACGGCAGCTCATCGATCCTGTATCTGCCGTACGGCAGCGCTCCACGCTCATCATTCAGAGCTGATCCCTCTCCGAACCATATGCCCGCCGCTGCATCCAGCGCATCATCATCGATCGATGATCCGTCCCATGCATCGTCATTCGCATTGGTCCTGCATGAATGAGCATTGTCAGCACTGGAAGTCGACGCGTATCCGTTCTCATCAGTGACCAGTATATGACTTTCTCCATCCTCTGCATCGCTGCCGTCCTCCTGCAGCGAGGTTATCATGAACGGTATGCCCGCCATCCTGTGATTCGATCCTTCTTCTATCTTGCAGAACCTGAGATCCCCGCGATTTATCTGTTCCGGTATTTCCGAGACCTGATATACATCTGTCTCTGCAGATGTACCTTCTGCCCTTATCTCCGACACATATACATCATCATTTACAAGATAGCCTTCCGGCGCTTTTACTTCTTTTATCACCACGACTCCAAGCGGCAGCGCCGATGACTCGCCGTCATCCGGGTCAGTGAAAAGCTCCGACTGATCATACCCCGACGCCAGGAATGATTTTTTAAACTCTATCCTTCCATCCTTATCGCTGCTGAAATACCACGTCCTCAGCGGCTTCAAACTGCTGTAGTCCTTGTCATCAGGCATCTCATCATGTCTTATGCCGAAGAAATCCGCCCTGAACACAGCGCCTTCCAGACTTCCGCCTTTCTGCGGGATATAAATTTTTCCGTCTTCAGCGTCCGCTTTCTTTTCAGTCTCCGAATCGTATTTGTAGAGAAGCATTCTGACAGGATTCTTCACCGGCGGTTCCTTCGAAGTTATGCTGACCTTTCCTGAAGTGCCGTCGCATACGTATTCCTTTTCATCCAGTACATATCCTTCCGACGGCTTCAGCTCTCTTATCGTGATCTTTCCTGCCACCTCTTTATTCAGAGTGATCTCAGCTGAAGCCTTCCCATCCTCGTCCGTCGTAACGGTCGTCAGAAGTCTGCTGCCGACATAGATACCATACTGCGCCCCTGCGAGCGAATAGCATACATTGCCGTCGGTAAACGTCTTCTCCACGCTTTCCTTCGTGACAGACACTGACACACTGATATCCGGTGTCCTCGCGATCAGTCGCTGGTACGAGGCCCTGCCGGTCTTGTAAATGATATACGATGTTCCTGACATCGTCGCATCCTTCGTACTCAGAAAGTCCATGAACGCGCTGTAGCTGGCGCTGCCGTCCCCGTTACCGTTGTTGAAATAGTGATCCAGCGCAAGCGATGTCGCAACCAGCGCAGAGCTGCTGTCCGCAAACCCTGACCACTGTTCCGGACCTCCATACCCGTAATACAGTACCTTTGCAACATCTGCACTTTTTCCGACCGAAGCCGAAGCCTTCGTCCCTGTCGGTGGTGTGAACTTTTCATGATCACAGCAGAATGCCGCTTTTCCGTTCACGGAAAAGCGCCCTACTCTGGTCGAACCTTCATAGGCATACCCGCTGTTCTCAACAGTGTACTCAGCGGCTTCCGCTGTCAAAGCCGCTGAAAATGAAGCCGCGATACTCACTGCGGCCAGCAGCACCGCAAGCAGTGCCGCCGATACCCGTCCTCTTGATCTCTGCATTTTAATTCCCCCTTTTAATGCCTTATCTGAGATTTTATAAAATGATCCCGGTGTTTGAAAATATTTTTCATATTTTCTATTTTTTACCATATAAAAATTATACTACACCCTTCTCCTATCCAAAAGCGTTTTATTTCGACATTATTCGACAAATACCGACAGCCAGTAGGCGTTTTCATATCAAGGATGCCTCGCGATCACGACTTCACAATAATAACAGTCTTTTTTACCGCAGAACAAAAAACCGCGATCAGCTCCGAAAACTGTATCCCCAGCTCCGGCACCGTTCGCGGCAGACTGTATACTGCTGTATTTATTTCACATCAAAGGTCTTAGCCATATTCTCCTTGCCCTTGATTTCTTCCACGTCTATGCAGATCAGTGCAGTCTTTCCTATCGCAGCGTCGACGAATTTCATTCCGCCTTCGACAAAGTCAGGTGATAATTTGTAAATGAACTGCTCGAGTATCCTTCTTCTCTCTGCATCATCTTCAACAAATGATGCTCTGCCGAATGCCACGACGCTCTGATACGCTGCGGTGAACATATCCTGCTGCACTCTTGAATTGAGTATTGCCGAGAAGCAGACCCTGTCGCTGTTCTTCAACGCTTCGATCTTATATCCGTACTTTGCTGAATGTATATATATCTTTCCGTTATCATACACGTAATTTACAGGGACCGCATACGGATAACCGTCATCACCGTTGACTGCCAGAGTTCCGTGATTCCCTGCGGAGAATGCCTTTTCTACGGCCTCCGCACTCATCTGTCTGTCTTTTTTATACATTTCTCTTTTCATATCTTTTCCTCCTGTTTCGATTTCTCTTTTTTCATAAAGCATACCATCCTGGTCCCGGCGCACGACGTTGCCGTTGCAACATATACAAAAACATCGTATAATTTTTACATAAAAGTCCGCACGAAAATATGCTGCATATGCATGCAGCACAATCAGATACTAATGTACAGAGGTGATCATATGAACTGCGATATCAACGAAATAAAAAAACTCGATCTTTTCCACGGGATCAAAGAGAGCGATCTTCCCGGCATGATGTCATGCATCGGCGGCCAGATCAAAACGTATGACAAAGGTCAGTTCATTTCTCTTGAGGCTGATGAGATGAAATGGATCCATGTCGTGCTCTCCGGCACCGTGCACATGCTCAAGCTCGATATATGGGGAAACGAAACGATCCTTTCAGTGATAGGCGAAAACCAGCTTTTCGGAGAGACATTCGCAGGCTCGAGCGACCCTGTGGCTTCCGTGTCATTCCGCTCTGCAAAAAACACGCGGCTCCTTTCCATACCGTTCTACAGGATAATGCACACCTGTACGCTTTCCTGCGTTTTCCACCACAGGATAATCGAAAACATGGTATCGCTGATCGCCGAAAAAAACAAACAGCTCATGGAAAAGCTCGCCATCGTGTCTCAGAAGACGCTTCGCAAGAAGATCCTGGCATATCTCTCCGTTCAAGCTCAGGAGTCCGGCTCCGGTGATGAAAACGACGCGTTTGTGATCCCTCTCGGCAGGGTCGAGCTCGCCAGCTACCTGAACGTGGACAGAAGCGCGCTGACACGAGAGCTCAACAATATGAAAGAAGACGGTATCATAGATTTCAGCAGGAACACGTTCCGCCTTCTGGAATAAAACCCAATGATCATACAAGCACTAATTTTTTTCAGCTTTTCAGGAAATACTCCTTATTAGACGATATTCAAAATATCATGTCCGGGCATATTCGCAGCAGCTCGGACATCTGTAAGGAGTTTTTTATGGAGAACAAACAGGATAAAACGCACCAGCTGGGGTTCGGCGGACTGACCGCCATGATAATCGGCTCGACAATAGGCGCCGGGATCTTCACGATAGCCGGAGACATGGCGTCGAACGGAGCCCACACAGGCAGCGTGCTCATAGGATGGAGCATATGCGGCATAGGGATGTACACACTGATGAGATCGTTCTTCGGCCTGAACACTATCAGACCCGAACTGACAAACGGCATCTACAGCTACGCCAAGGAAGGGTTCGGCGAATTCGTCGGCTTCAATTCGGCATGGGGCTACTGGATGAGCGCGCTGATCTCCAACGTTTCTTATATCACTCTGCTCTTCGGTTCCCTGGGTTATTTCTTCCCTGTGTTTGCAAAGGGCACGAATACGGTATCCGTGATATGCGGCTCCGTGCTCGTATGGATGATTGTTGCACTGGTCCTCCGCGGAGTAAAGCAGGCCACGCTCGTCACCACAGTCGCGACGATATGTAAACTGATACCTATCTTCGTATTCATCGCAGCGGTTCCGCTCGCTTCAAAATTCGACCCGGAAATATTCTTTGACAACTTCTGGGGCAACGGCACACTTTCGCTCAATTCACAGATCATGGCCACCACCTCGTCGACCGTATGGGCCTTCATCGGCGTCGAGGGAGCAGTCGTGCTGTCTGCCCGTGCAAAGAAGCCGGATGATGTCGGAAAAGCTTCACTTACGGGATTCCTGGGGCTTCTCGCTCTTTACGTGATCGTTGCAGTCCTCAGTATGGGAGTGCTGCCTGCAGAAGAGCTCGCACGCCTCGACAATCCTCAGATGGCTCATATACTCGAAGCCGCCGTAGGTCCATGGGGCGCCACTATCGTAAACATCGGGGTTATCGTTTCCATCGCCGGAGCACTGCTCGGCTGGACGATAATCGCAGCCGAATGTCCCTACGAAGCCGCCAAGCAGGGCGTCTTCACCAGAGCCTTCGGCAAAAGCAACAAAAACGGCTCTCCCGCAGTATCGCTGATAATAACGAATATCCTGATCCAGATATTCCTCCTCATCGTGCTGCTGAACGAATCATCATATCTGGCGTTTTATACAATAGGAGCTTCTATGATAATGCTTCCTTATCTGCTGAGTGCGCTTTATTATGCAAAGCTCACGTTCAGCGCCGGCATACGCAGCTCTATCGACGGCGGGGCTCTGGTAAGGGAAAGGATCTTCGCTCTTATGGGCACGCTGTACGGCATATGGATGATCGTATCCTCCGGCATGGTCCAGGTGCTGATCACCAGCATACTTTACGCCCCCGGCATACTGGTCTATATGAAAGGCCGCCGCGAAAAGGATCTCTTCGTATTCAGACGCTATGAAAAAAACATAGCCTATATCATAACCGCACTTGCCATACTTTCACTGATACTGCTGTTTACAGGTGCTATCGACCCGTTTTAACCGATTGTATACAAATATACCAGTGTACGCGTGTACATGTGTACATTTTCTAGCTGTTTGCATGTACTATTTTGCGGTCGGCATAAAATAGGCTTTCATGCCATATTTATGTAATTTACTTTAGTGTTCTGATGTGTTATACTCTAGTCTGTAAAGTATTAATTATAAGGAGGTCTTGAATGTTTAACAGGAACAAAAGTAAAAGACACGACATAAAAAAGACCGTAAAAAGTGCGGTGAAGGAGGAGATAAAAAACACTGTCAAATCCACACTCGTCCAGGATTTTCTCGATTATAGCGCTAAAACCATTGAAACTAACGATAAAATCGAATCTGATCTTTATATAAAAAACAACGTAAAACGAGGCTTGAGAAATTCCAACGGAACAGGAGTCGTGGTGGGTCTTACCAAAATCGGAGACGTCCGCGGATACGAAGTGGACTCTGCGGGCAACAAGATCCCTGTCGACGGAAAGCTCTTTTACAGGGGCTACAACATTGAAGATATTGTCGGAAACTGCATAAAGGAAGACCGTTTCGGCTTCGAAGAAATCACTTTCTTGCTGATATTCGGAACGCTCCCGAGCAGATCTGAACTTGAAGCTTTCAAAAAAATGCTCGGTGCCAAGCGCGAACTGCCTAACGGCTTCGCACGTGACATGATACTGACAGCACCGTCAAACAACATCATGAACAAGCTGGCGCGAAGCGTACTGGCACTGTACTGCTACGATGACAATCCGGACGACACATCGATCCCTAACGTACTTCGCCAGTCGATAAATCTGATCGGATATTTCCCGGCGCTGATCGCTTATGCATATCAGGCAAAGGCTTCATTCTACGACAACATGAGCCTTCATCTGCATAACCCTATACCTGAGCTTTCCACTTCGGAAAACATCCTCAGGATGATCAGACCTATGGGAGAATACATGGATATAGAAGCGAAACTGCTGGATCTTTCCATGATACTGCATGCGGAGCACGGCGGCGGAAACAACTCGTCATTCACGACGCATCTGATCTCGTCGACCGGCACCGATACATATTCCGCCATCTCAGCTGCCATTGGCTCGCTGAAAGGTCCTAAACACGGCGGAGCCAATATAGCCGTGATCAACATGATCGCTGATATAAAGGCTCACGTTCCTGACTTCAACAACAGAGGCAAGCTCGACGACTATCTCGTCAAGATCCTCAAAAAGGAAGCAAACGACAAGACCGGTCTCGTATACGGTATGGGACATGCGATATACACACTGTCCGATCCGAGAGCAAAGCTTCTCAAGTCGATGTCCAAGAAGCTCGCAGAGAACAAGAATCTCGTAGACGATTTCCTGCTGTGTGATTACATCGAACGACGCACGCCGCAGCTCTACGCAGAAGTTACAGGCATCGAAAAGCCTATGCCTGCCAACGTGGATCTTTATTCAGGCTTCGTATACGATGCGCTTGATATACCTGTTACCATCGCCACGCCGCTGTTCGCTACAGCAAGGCTTTCAGGCTGGTGCGCACACAGGATAGAGGAACTCGTTGCCGGAGGAAAGCTGATGCGACCTGCTTACAACTCGGTACAGCAGCCGCGCGAATACATCAATATCAAGGACAGGACATCATCTACCCTGCCGATTAAAAAATAATTTTTATCGATCATGCCCCGCATGTCTATATATGCGGGGTTTTTTGATGCTTTTATCTGTCTTCGCAGCATGATCCACGCACAAAAAAGCGCCGCCTCAGGATCTGTGCGCTGATATTCGTCAGCGATATCCTGAAGAGGCGCTTTTTGCATCTCATCAAATAATTGTAGTTTTTCTCCCGCTATTTCTCTGTCACTGTGACTTTCGAAAGCCCGAGCGAAGCGATATCTCCGCTGCTGTGAGCCTTTACAGTCACATTGCCGTCCTTTATCGTATCGAGCACACTGTTGTAATCGGATTCTGAAAATGCTGCAAATCTGCCGTTGCTCATTTCCAGCCATATCCCGTCATTCTCAGCATTATATGTCTGGACTTCGCCGCCCGGGAACTTGTCTCGTCTGTACTGCTTGAGCAATTCTTCAAGCACGCCGTCTATATCCTTTACAGCAGATGTCATCACCGTATCTGACATTTCACTCTTGTCAGTTTCAGCCGCGATCACCTTCCTGTCCGTAAGCTCTGCAGCTTCTATCACAGGCTGCTCTACCGTTTCGCCGCATGCGAATATCACTTCCGTGCCTGCCCCGTACCATTCCGAAGCCGTGCTCAGTATAGACTCTCTCGTATCATCCGAAGTGCAGTAGCGGTAATTCACAGATACTGCAGCGCCTGTTTCCTTGGCTGCCGCATCAGCACCCTGCAGGAATCCGTAACCGTAATCCATCACTACAGACTTTTTCTCATCGCCGATAAAGCCCAGCTGCGTCTTTCCGTCTTTTACAGCGCTGTATCCGGCAAGATAGCCTGCCTGTTCGGATGCGAACATCACTACCGCTGTATTATCTCCGATATCAGTCTTCCCCGACTCCTTGTCCACCGGTTCCGAATCTATCAGTATGAATTTTACATCCTTATATTCTTTCTGTGCACTGCAGACAACGTCCGCAAATGAAGATCCGTCCGCTATTATCAGCTTCGCGCCCTTTTCCACTGCATTGTCTATCGTCTCCATGTAAGCTTCATCTGAAGCCTCCGGCGCTTTGTAATACTTGTGCGACACGCCCTTGTCCGCTCCGAACTCACTTATCGCCGTCCACGCCACCTGGCTGTATCCGCCGTCCATTATCATATCGGCATCTGTCACCATCGCGATCTCGTAGCTCACCTGATCCTCCGGCTGTTCGGCTTCAGGTGCTCCGCATCCGGCTACCGTGAGCATCATCAGTACAGCTGACAGTAGCATCATTATCTTTTTCATCATCCGATCCCTCCTAGTAAAGTTCCTCTCTCCTGTGCCTGAGAAGCGGCAGCTGCTGCCTGACAGCTCCGACACGCTCAAGATCTATATCCCCATAAACGATGCATTCCTTTTCATCGGCATGCGCTATGAACTGGCCCCACGGATCAGCTATACACGAGCCGCCGTAGGCCTGATAAGGTCCGTTTTCATCCCTCGCAGGTGAATTTGCCGCGAAATACACCTGGTTGTCAAGCGCTCTGGCTCTCATCGTGATGTCCCAGTGCGCAGGTCCCGTCGTAAGATTGAATGCTGCCGGGAGGATCATCAGCTCAGCTCCCGCAAGTGTCATCTTCCTGAACCATTCAGGGAATCTCACGTCGTAGCAGATCGCTACGCCTACCTTGCAGAATTCCGTGTCGATGACGGTCATGTCCTTTCCCGCAGTAAGCGTATCCGACTCCATGAATCTGATGCCGCCCTCGACGTCTATATCGAACAGATGGACCTTTCTGTGTCTTCCGATCAAGTTGCCGGCCCTGTCGAATGAAAACGAAGTGTTGTAGACGTTCCCTCCGTCAAGCTCAGGTATCGAACCTCCCACCAGATATATACCCAGATCCGATGCAAGTTTTGACAGGAACTCTACAGTCCTGCCGTCTGCCGGTTCAGAGTACTCTCTGAAGTAGTCATTCGAGTACGGACAGTTCCACATCTCCGGAAGTGAAATTATCTCAGCTCCGTTCTCCGCTGCTTCTCTAACGAATCTTTCTGCAGTTTTCATGCTCTCTGTCTTGTCAAACGAACCTTTCATCTGACACAATCCGATCCTGAACATATTACTTCCTCCATATCATCAAATTACGATAATCTGCCTGATCCGTGTGCATATGCCTCACACGGACTTCACATTCTCACCCATTCCACATTCTTATTCTTCAGTCTGTGCCTGCCGGTCATTTTCACAGAGGCCGCCCTTCAGCGCATCGATTAATCGCTTCGTGATCCTGGCTGTGAGTCCCCATATCACATTTCCGTCAAGCTCGTCATACACCGGCACCGGCGCCCGGCCGTTCCTCCACTTGTATGGAGCTCCTCCCGTGACTTCATCGTACGGAAAATCCTCAGGCGGCTGCGGCACGATCTCAGTCCAGTACACGCGCGGATCGTTCTCCATCAGCCACTCCACCGGAACGAGAAAAGTCTCCTCGACTTCATCGCTGTTCAGCTCCATCGACGCGAGTGCGCTTTCCTCTATTATACCAAGATAACAGTACATTGCAAAATTGCTGTATGTGTATATCGTATCCAGCTGGCATACGATCTTTATCTGCTCCTCACTGATACCGATCTCCTCCCGCGTCTCGCGCAAAGCGCACGTTTCAGTCGTTTCTCCGGGTTCCAGCTCGCCTCCCGGGAAGCATATCTCTCCCGGCTGTCTTTTCATATGTCTCGCCCTATTTTCATAGAGAAGATAAAGTCCGTCGCTGCACTTCACCACCGGTACGAGTACTGAAAAAAACTTAAAGAACTCTTCGCTGCCGTATTCCCTGTTTTCAAAAATGCGCTCCACGTCACTGAGCTTCAGGCGTCTTTCTGATTTCATTTTCTTTCCTCTGATATCTTATATTGATATACGATGCGAGCAGTATGCATCCTATACCTACGTATGTATTCCACAGTATCGTCTCTTTCAGGAAGATCACTGCCATTAGTGGCGCTATAGCCGGCTTCAGGAAAAATGCCAGCGAACCTGTTGAAGCATCCGAAGCTTTTATTGCCATAAAGTAGAAAAAATATCCCAGTCCTGTTACGAATATGCCTACATAAAGCACCAGCGCTATATTGTCTGCAACTCCGGCCACTACCGGTCTTCCCGTTATCAGTATTATTATAAGCAGTATAAGTGATCCCAGTATGAAGCTTATGCTTGTCTGGGCCATTATTCCCATTTTCTGCACGCTTACTTTTCCGGCAACAGTGTATGCCCCGAAGAATACAGCTGCGAGCAGCATGTATATTATACCGATGACCGTATTGCCCTCCTGTATGTTCCATGGCTTTATCATGAAGATAAGCCCTACAAGTCCTACCGCCAGCACGATCATCTTGTTTTTATTCATTTTCTCGTTTGCAAAGAAATGTGCAAATATCATCGTGAACCACGGATTTATACATATCAGTACCGAGGCTGTCGCCGCATTGGAATTCATGATGCCAAGCTGGAAAAACACCATGCTCACAGGGATACCGAGGATCCCCACACCTGCAAGTCTGAGAAAGTCCTTTGCAGTAAGCTTGACGTTGTTTTTCTTCAGCTCCGCCAATGCAAACGGCAGCAGTATCAGTCCTCCTATCGCAAATCTCAGGAATGTCAGCTGGAAAGGGTCCAGCTGGCTGCCCGCCAGTTTGCACGCGACTTCCATCGTACCGAACAGAAATGCCGTAAGTATTACACAGATATATGCTTTTTTCATTAAATTCACGTCCTTAAAAATCCTTAAAAAAGGCGGTGAATTCACCGCCTTTTGATATTTTCTGCTATTATTTTCTTCTGGTTGATTAGTTCAGGATCTCGCATCCGTCAAAGTTCACACCGATCATCTCTTCTTTTTCAGCGCTTACGCTTACTACGAAGTTAAGATCGAACAGCTTCGATATAGCCTTGAGTCTGTCGATAAACTCCGGAAGATCTCCGAGGGAAACATCCGCATGCTTCAGTATGCTGTCGATGAAGATAGTCTCGATGTCGTGATCTGAACTGATGATACCGTATACAAAACCGATATACTCATCAATGTTAGTGATGTTTTCATAGTCTTCCATACAGATGACTCTGATCTCATGAGCCAGCTCGTATGTAAGTCTGTGGTTTTTATTAATAAATATTATGCTTCCATTGCTTTCCTTAACGCTGTCGTTTGCCAGCTGCACCATCTGTCCTGTTTTACCGCTACCTTTATGTCCTATAAGTAATTTCACCATAATATTACCCTCCTCGATATATTGTTATATGCGAATTTATGTTAGCTATAATTATACACCATGTACGCATTTTCAGCAACTGCAAATCAAGTATTAAAATCTGAACATTCGCAAATCATTCACTCTACTGATCTCGCTTCACCTTTCGTCTCAGCTGTCCGCACGCACCGTCTATGTCAGCGCCCATTTCTCTGCGCACGGTCGCCGCAATGCCGTTGTCGCCGAGCCATTCCGCGATCTCCTCAGCACGTTTCCTGCTGCTTCCGTGAAGCCCGGTCTCCTCGACTCTGTTGAGCGGGATCAGATTCACATGGCAGAGCATGCCTCTGAGCTTTTTCTTCATCAGCTCCATATCCCGTGGCATATCGTTCTCACCCTTTATAAGGGTGTACTCAAACGTGACTCTGCGGCCCGTCTTCTCCGCATATTCGCCTGCCGCCTCAAGCAGCCGGTCGACGGGATATGCTCTGTTCACAGGCATCAGTGCACTTCTGCCTTCATCTGTCAGCCTGTGTAATGATATCGCCAGATTGACCTGAGGGAAATCCTCGGCGAACTGCCTTATCACCGGAATGATGCCGCTTGTGGATACCGTGATGTTCCTGTAGCTGAGGTTCCTGCCGTTCTTGGCGTGTAATATATGGAGAAACCTTTTGAGATTCTCATAGTTATCAAAAGGCTCCCCCATTCCCATGACCACGATGTGATCGATCTTTTCTCCGGTCGATGCTTCTGCCGCAAAGATCTGCTCGAGCATTTCCCCGGCAGTCAGATTCCTGACAAAACCGTCGAGCGTAGATGCGCAGAACCTGCAGCCCATCCTGCAGCCCACCTGTGATGACACGCACAGCGAATTGCCGTATCTGTATTTCATGAATACGCTTTCCACCGTGTTGCCATCCTGAAGACCGAACAGGAATTTCCTGGTCCCGTCCTTCCTGTCATGCTGCACATCTATCGTCTCCAACCCGTTCATACATGCTGTCTCTTTCAATTTCTCCCTGAGCTTTACGGAAAGATCCGTCATGTCGTCAAAATCTCTGACGCCTCGCGAAAGCCACTTGAAGATCTGTTTCCCCCGAAACGGAGCCTCGCCCGCAGCCTTTGCAAGATCCATGAGCTCTTCTTCCGTAAGCCCGAGAAGATCTGTTTTTTCCATTAAACTCTCTCCACATCAAGTCCTGTCTTGTGTCCGTTGATGTCGCATGTGTCGATACCTGCCTTGCTTTCAACTGCAACAGCCAGAGTTTCCTTCATTATATAATCTCTGTACGCATCGATAGCTGCAGCAACGTCCTCGTCCGCATCGACAAAGATCCTGATGTTGTCCATCATCTCGTAATCGTTCTGCTTTCTGAGCTGCTGAACCTTTGAAACGATCTCTCTTGCGAGACCCTCGCTGATGAGCGCAGGCGTCAGAGTCGTCTCTAAAATAGTGAACACGTTGTTTTCCATAGCTACTGCAAAGCCGTCCTTCGCGGATATCTTCACATCGACCATATCCTTTGTGATCTCGACCGTCTCGCCGCCGATCTCCATGTTGATCTTTCCGTCTGCCTCGAGCTTTGCAACAGTCTCTGCCGGATCAGCCTTTGCCAGTGCACCGCCGAATGCCTTGATGTTCTTTCCGAGCATCGGGCCTGCGACCTTGAAGTTAGGCTTGAGCGCATAGTTCATGTATTCGTCGAGCTTGCTCTCGAACACTACTTTCTTCACGTTCAGCTCTTCCATGATCAGCGGAGCCAGATCGTCTATCACAGCCTGATATTTGCCTGCAACGAGGATCTCTGCGAGCGGCTGTCTTACCTTGATCCTCTCTTTCTCTCTGGTTCCTCTTCCGAGTCCTACAAGAGTTCTTACGAGGTCCATCCTCTCCTCTACCTTTTCATCGATGAGGCTCTCGTCTGCCACAGGGAAGTATGCAAGATGAACTGATTCCTCGCCTGTCAGGTTCTGATAGATCTCATCTGAAATGAACGGTGCGAACGGAGCTATCATCTTGGCAAGACCTACGAGCACTTCGTAAGTAGTTGCATATACCGCTTTCTTGTCATCGTTGAGTTCTTCGCCCCAGAATCTTCTTCTTGCTCTTCTGATGTACCAGTTCGACAGATCCTCATTGACGAATTCCTGTATCTTTCTTACCGATTTCATGTGATCGTATCTGTCCATGTCGTCAGTCACTTCTTTGATCAGGTTGTTGTACTTCGAGATGACCCATCTGTCAAGCTCAGGTCTCTGATCGTACGCGATCTCGATCGAAGCAGGATCTATTCCGTCCTGGTTCGAATAAAGTGCGAAGAAGTTGTATACGTTCTTCAGTGTTCCGAAGAACTTGCTGACTACTTCGATCAGTCCGTCTTCATCGAATTTCGTCGGTGACCATGCCGGTGACACGTGGAGCAGGTACCATCTTGTCGCATCTGCGCCGTACTTGTCGAACAGTTCGAACGGGTCTACCGTGTTGCCCTTGGACTTGCTCATCTTCTTGCCGTTCTTGTCCAGGATCAGGTCATTTACGAGAACATTCTTGTATGGCGCTCTGCCCTTGATGAATGTGGATATAGCCATCAGCGAGTAGAACCATCCTCTGGTCTGGTCTATACCTTCGCATATGAAATCAGCCGGGAACAGCTCTTCATCGAAGTTCTCGCTGTTTTCAAACGGATAGTGCTGCTGTGCGAACGGCATTGCTCCGCTGTCGAACCAGCAGTCCATTACTTCCGGTATTCTCGTCATCGTCTTGCCGCAGTGAGGGCATGTAAGATGCACGTCGTCAACATACGGTCTGTGCAGTTCGATGTCCTCAGTGATGTTTTCCTGAGCTTTTTCAACAAGTTCAGCTCTGCTGCCTATGCATTCCAGATGGCCGCATTCACATCTCCAGATAGGGATCGGTGTTCCCCAGTATCTGTTTCTGGATATCGCCCAGTCGTTGACGTTTTCGAGCCAGTTTCCGAATCTCTTTTCTCCTACGAAATCAGGGAACCAGTTGACCGTGTTGTTGTTTGCAACGAGCTGATCCTTGAGCTTTGTCATTTCTATATACCAGCTAGGCTTAGCATAGTAAAGGAGCGGAGTGCCGCATCTCCAGCAGTGCGGATAGTTGTGCTCCATCTTTTCCTTCGCATAGATCTTGTTCTCTGCTGCGAGCCACTTTATGATATCTATGTCAAGGCCGTCTTCCATTACGAATCTGCCCTTCCACGGAGTATCTGTGTATTTGCCCTGTTCATCTACAGGATTCACTACAGGAAGATCATATCTCCTGCCTGTGTTGTAGTCATCTTCACCGAAAGCAGGTGCAGTGTGTACGATACCTGTACCGTCTTCGATAGTTACGTAGTCTGCGCATGTAACGAAGAATGCTTTCTTGTCAGGAGTGATGAACGGCATGAGCTGTTCATATTCCACGTACTCGAGATCTTTGCCCTTCATTTCCTCAAGGATCTCATAATTGCCTTCTCCGAGGACTTTGTCCGCAAGGACCTTTGCAACATAGAACACATTGCCCTCTTCGTCACCTGCTGTCATCTTTACTTTGATGTAGTCAACATCAGGACCTACTGTCAGCGCAACGTTCGAAGCGAGCGTCCACGGTGTAGTCGTCCATGCGAGGAAGTATTCGTCTGCATCCTTTCTCTTGAACTTTGCAGTTATAGTGTTTACCTTGATCTCCTTGTATCCCTGTGCAACTTCGTGTGAAGCCAGTCCTGTTCCGCATCTAGGGCAATATGGAAGGATCTTGTGACCTTCGTATACGAGTCCTGCCTTGAAGAATTCCTTGATTATCCACCAGCCGGTCTCGATGTAGTTGTTGTCGAGAGTGATATACGGGTGATCCAGATCGATCAGGTATCCCATCCTCTTCGTCATCTGTCTCCACATGCTTTCATATGTGAACACCGATTCCTTGCACTTTTCATTGAATTCCCTGATACCGTATTTCTCGATATCCTGTTTACCGCTCATCTTGAGCTGTTTTTCGACCTCTATCTCTACAGGCAGTCCGTGAGTATCCCATCCTGCCTTACGCTTTACTGCAAAACCCTGCATGGTCTTGTATCTGCACACCGAGTCCTTGAGCGTTCTTGCTATGACATGGTGTATTCCCGGTCTGCCGTTTGCAGTAGGAGGTCCCTCATAGAATATGAACGACGGCTTGCCTTCTCTCGTGCTGACACATTTGCCTAACAGATCTTCTTTTTCCCAGTTTTCAGCCTGCTCCATCTGAAGCTCGGCGATAGGTTTTTCAGATAAATTTTTGATCATCTTTTGCATTCCTTTCAAAATAAAACGCCCCCAACAGCTGATGTTAGGGACGATAATAAACCGCGGTACCACCCTAGTTACGGGACCATCATCCCGTCTCTCTTAAAGTGTCGGGCTCCGAAGTGATTTTCACGATCCGCTTCACCGATGCACTCTCAGCTAAAATGCATCTCTCTGTAAGGTTATTATGCGGGGTTACTGTCTTCATCACAGCCTCAGTTTTGATTTTTATACTTCTGTAATTTTATCGTGTAGGTGCTGCAAAGTCAAGGGAATTTATGCACATTACACATTAATGTGCACCACATTGCCCATGCCTTTTGTGTTTGCATACGAATATGCCGCTCCGAGCGCATACGCCTTCGCCACGACCTGCCTGCGGCCTTCAGCCGTGCTGCATATGCCCGGAATAAAAATGTCTGCAGCTTTTCCGTATTTGTGCGCAGAATTCGATACACCGCCTACAAGTGCATTGTGCCGCGTGCACCGGAGGCCCGACGTTATCGTTATCGGCTTTCCGTAATACGACCGCAGACTTTCCAGGATGCTCACGAGCCGCGCGCTGACATCAGCCGGATAGCCGTTGCAGTATTTGCCTCCGCATCTGCATACGAACTCCTGCTTCGTAAAGTGCGCGGAGCCTTTCCATGACCCTGAAGATGCGCTGCCTGATGAAGCGCCCGAGCTTCCTGAAGATGCCGCGTTCAGCTTTTCAAACGTCTTCGTTCCCGCGATCCCGTCTGCCGTCAGTCCGTATTTCTGCTGTATCTTCTTTATCGCAGCTACAGTGTTCGGTCCGATCACGCCGTCCTGCTTCACGCCGACTTTGCTCTGCAGAGACATCACGGCCGAAACCAGCCTGGCATCCGTCTTAGGCCCGTATATCCCGTCTGCAAAGATGCTGTGTCCGCGCTGGAAAGCTCTCACGGCCGCCGTCGTCCCGGCTCCGTTTATCCCGTCTGCCGCTCCCGAATAATATCCGTAGTAGTGCTTCAGATCCATCTGATACTGTCTCACCGTAAGCATATCCATCCCTCCGTTTCCTCACAGCTCGCTCTCTTCGGTCTCTTCACTTTCCTCTTCTCCGTCGTCTATATGACTGCCTTTCAGCACCTTGAGAGACTGCTGCGCATACCTCGCCGAGTTCGTCACGTTATTGTTTTTCCACCACACCCAGACGCACGCGGCCACCGCAGCCACTTGGGACGCTATATCGGTCACCTGTGATTCATCCAGCGGTATCGGATTGACGCCTTTAGCCGTCAGTAATGCATTTATCAGTAAAAAGGCTGTTACCACGAGCCTTATGACTGCTTTAGAAAATTCTTTGTCCATAATAAAAACCCTCCTGCATTACAGATATGCTGCAGTGAGGGTTTTGTGAATCGGTCACCTTATGAAATTAGTGCGACTGCCGTCCTCTGTCTGAGGCAGCTGCACGCCCGCTGCCTCGGCGGCTTTGAGGGATTTTATCATCCACGCCATATTTCTCGCAAGGTTACGCATCGTCTGCAGGCCTTCAGCATCCTGAGCCGCTTCGCCCGGCAGACAGCCGTGTGCTATGTTCCAGTACGTGGATCCTACGACAGGCATCTGAGATATCCCGAAATATTTATTCATCACATCGAACGATGCCGTCGTTCCTCCTCTTCTTGCGATCGCGATCGACGCACCCGGTTTGAATGCAAAGTTCGCGCCGCTGCTGAAGAATACTCTGTCGAGGAACGAAAGCACTCTGCCGCTGGGATGTGCATAATACACCGGAGTTCCGAAAATAAAGCCGTCCGCTGCTTTCGCTTTTGCGACGAACTCATTGACCTTGTCATCATCGAACGTGCATCCTTTGTCCGAACACATCCCGCAGCCTATGCAGTCCCTGACGGGATTTCCGCCCATCTGGAATATCTCGTACTCCAGCCCTTCATTCTCGAGTTGCTTTCCGATCTCCTCAAGAGCCAGATTCGTGTTTCCTTTTTTATTCGAACTTCCGTTCAGCATCAGTACCTTCATTAACTTCACCCCTCATTTCTTTTCAGTTCTTTCAAATTTGACTATATATGATCCGAGCACCTGTCTGCATGGTATCGCTGCAGCATTTTCAGGTGTAAAATCCTGCTTTTCATAACGAGTCTTCTGTTCCTCTTCAAATGCAGGGAGCGTCTTTCCGATGCTTACGCCATGTGCATCCCTTTCAGAAAAAGTCCATGCAAATTCGCAGTCGCAGAACTCCTTTTTCTCATTTATAGTCTCAGCCGGTCGAAGCGATACAAACCCATCCGGGAGCATTGCCCGTATCCTGTCCTGTTCCACTCCGTACGCCATTACAAACTGTTCTACTTTCATGTGACATCTACTTACCGCTCGATTTAAATCTTTATCTATAATAATACATACTGCTTACTGTTTGTTCAATAATAATTTGTTCGATAATAATTGTTCGACAATAAAATGGTATCCGGTTTTGTGTATGATCGCAACGATCCAAAAAATATTGCACAAACGGCGCTACAAATGTGTAATATGAGCACCCTTGAAAAAAACATTACACATATTTTTTCCATATATTGTGATTTCTGCCGCAAAATCGCCTGCAAATCGCCATTTTTCACTTTTACAGCAAAATTCTTGTGCAGATGAAAAGCCTCTTCACTCTAAATTGCACAAAAAATCACCCCGATGTGTATTCACGTCCGCGAAAGCCTTTTTCTACACAAATGATGACGAGGAACCGGAAATATTCATATACATGATAATAAGGCATCCACACCGGGATCACACCCTCGATCTTAATTCTTCTGCCAGTTCAAACAGGAATTTATATTTCGGATCAGTATCTTTTATCCGATCATATACCTCTCGCTCATACCCCATATCCGCTAACATTTTTGCAGTATCATACTTCATGACTATCGTATCTGAATACTGCTGCGCTTCATTATTTAAAATTCTTTTTATAGTCTCTTCCCTGCTTTTAAACTCATTAAAGTATTCCTGCACCAGATCCAGGGATCCGACTACATCCTCCTTTACCGCATCGCAGTCAGCATCTGCATCGATGTGCCACCATTTATCAGAAAGCAATCTGTTTCTTATGAGACATTCATATTCTTTAAATTTTTTATTTTGGATAGATACGTCTTTTTCAAAATAGATGCCTGTATTCATCGTGAAAGCTATGGACTCTTTCGTATTCCATCTGTCGCGCTGGAAATTTATGATCTTGCACAATCCATCCTCCTGGAAAAGTCTAAAATTCTGACCATCTTTCTTATATCCCAAAGGCTTCAATTCTGCATATACACTTTCCATGATGTCTTTAAATATATTCTCCATATTCATCTCCTAAATCATGTATCTGAAATAAGGGAACAAAACCAATAACTCTGACCCCTCAACAATCCCACCTGAATTTTACACCTTTTCCTTGCATTATGCACAGCTACAAAGGATCACTACCATAATTACCGTAAGGCAGAGGCACACGATTCCAACTCCCATAAACACTTTCTGAATGCAGGATATCTTTTCAGTCGGGTTTTTACTCCAATAACGGCGATCTGTTTATAGAATTCCACCTCTTCCCATAGAACCAATATTATATGGATTTTATTTTTATGTCCAACCGCAGTTGGACATAGACCGGTTTTAATGCTATCTGAGTGCATCTGGCTGCACTCACCTGCACCGGTGGCAGATCGCCGAAACCGTTGCAATCGCTGGGATACGTTGAAATTAAAAGACCCGAGGCAAAATGCCTCGGGTGTGATTTCTTGGTTGCGGGGATCGTGCGAACCAAAAGGCTGTATCCATTGAAACCAACGCATTCTCAGCTTTTATTCAACACCCTATGTCCAGCACATGTCCTTCAAATTTTTCCATTGCACTGTTATGCATACTGTCGAATACATCGGCATAGATATCCAGTGTCATATGTATGTCTTTATGTCCCAGCCACTTTTTTAATACCACCGGCGGAACATCCGCCTCTATGCACCTTGTTGCGAACGTATGTCTCAGAGCATGCTGTCCTCTGACACTGATCCCTGCTTTTTTACAGATACGGTGAAAGAAACAGTTCACCTGACTCGTTGTGATCAGATCATTCTTCAGATGATCGTAGAATACCAGTCCGAGCGGATTTCTCCGCTTTCTCTCCATAGCCTCCTGCAGAACAGGTTCCAGGGCTTTATTGATTGGAATATCTCTTACCCCTGCATCCGTTTTGGCACCTTCCTTGATGAACACCCTGTACTCCAGTCCCCTTGATACCGTGGATCGTACATGTATCAGTCCATTTTCAAAATCTATATTTTCCGGTTTCAATGCATTGATTTCTCCCATTCTCATCCCGCTGTACAACTCGATCAGAAGCTGCAGCTTGTACTCGTTGCGGTTTCGCGGGACCTTGAAATCTCTCAGAGCTTCCAGAAAGCGTGCCTGTTCCTCCTGTGTAAGACCTCTTACATCCTTATGCTTTTTTGATGACTTCGGCCTTCGTATATCACTTGCATCCATCGGATTTCTCTCAACGACACCCTTTTCCACAGCCACTTTGAATGCTGCCGTGAGCTGCTGATATGTTTTCTTTATCACACTGTCCGAATACTTCGTCATGCTGCGAAGGAATGCTTTGATCTGCATTTCCGTGATGTCCACAATCGGCATTTTTCCGAACCCGGACCGCTCAAGCAATGCGATCCCTCCGAGATTTCTCGCATAACCCTGCTCGCCCACAAAATTCATCGCATAATCTTCTTCATATTTCCTTCTCAGAAGTTCCGGTATCGTTATGTCCGGATCAACGGCAGCGGCTCTTTTCTCCTGTTTTTCCAGAAATTCTTCTGCCCGCTGCAGACATTCATCCTTCGTCACACCTGAAAACGATTTTCTCTTTTTCTCACCGAATTCATCGATATAGAAAAAGCGGTAGTTATATTTCCCATTCACGATCCGGAATGTACCCGATCCATTTTCTTTCTTCTGTTTTTTCATCTGCTGTCGTCTCCTGTATCTTCTCTTCATATTTATCTGTAACGTCTGCAGCTGCTGTTAAAATAATACGGCACAGGGAGAATATCATCCACTGTGCCATTTTCCGATTCGCAGACTTGACTATACTATGCCTTCATGCGCCAGTAACGTTCCTCTTTTTTCGTTCTCCTTCTGGAAAAATATTCGATCAGTGCGTGAGATTCCACGACTTTTCTTTTTCCGAAGTCCACTGCAGGGAATTCCGGATCTCCAAACAGCTTCAGGACCGTATGTCTGCTCCATCCCAGCATCTCCACCAGCTCCGCGATACCATAGAATCTCACCTCACTGGAAAGGCAGGAAGGTTTCTCTATCTTTGAAGTGTCTATCTTTTCATTTTTATCATCCACTTTCTTTCTTTCAGGCTGCAGTGCCTGTCGCTGTTTTCTTATAATTTCAGGGCTTGATGCCATATCTGTTCCTCCTTCCATCCTGCATGGATCTGTTTTATTTTGATACAGATTTCCTTCTGTGTCTGTATCGGATATCAGATCTCTCCGCCAAATCACATGCGTGCTTCACTTTTTTCATTAGATTTTCATTCAGCGTGCATCTGTATTCGATCAGTTCACTTCTGTCAAATGTCCATCTCTGCTCCGCCAGCACCATACTCTTTTTCGGAAGTCCCTTTATCATCGGCAGCACCACATGATAGGATGCATCCTGCTTTTTCAGTATGCTCGTTATCGCTGCTCCGATATATGTAGTGGATGATCTGTTCAGGTGGTCGGACTGAGTGATCACCACCGGTCTTATCCCTTTCTGCAGGCTTCCTTTGCGATCTGAAAGATCCGCATAATATACATCTCCCCGTTTTACTGTTCTGTCTTTATCGATCATTCCAAGCCTCCTCTATATGTACCTAATAAGTGTCCTTCTCATTTCCTGAAGTTCGCTTCTAAAATCCGACATCATCAGATCCATGCTCCTGCACACGTCCTCGACACATCTGTTTTCAAACAGGATCATCTCGATGATCCTGAGCTGTCTGTCCGTCAGATGTGACAATCCTTCTCGAAGGAACTCATCGCTCACCTTTCCGGTCCATCTCCGGCTTCCCTTTGTAAGAAAAGCCTTTTTTACATCAGACGCAGCTAAAAGGTTATCGATCATCCTTCCATAATCTTCATAAGCCTGATCGTACTCATTGTTCATCATTCTCCTCACTTTCCGTGAACACACAGATTTTCTCTGATATCCCGTGCAGAACTCCATGTAGAACGGTGCACCGGCAGAGACCCTGACGGCAGCACCGTTTACTATCATTTCTGGATCCTGCATTTGTCCACGACACCCCGGGATCATCGGGAAACATTCAGGCGACGGTCAGCGAACACCGTCTCACGGGGATCTGCCCCCTCTGTGGTTTTCACAGAGCCGCCCTCATTGCCTGCGGCGGCCGTGGCCGCTCGGACTGTGACTGGACGGGAGTATCATTATCCCTGCCGGAGGTCATTGCATCTGCAGGTTGCTGTCCTGCATTTCAGACGAAGACATTTCCGCTCGCCCCTGCGGGGGTCCTGGCGCATCGTATCCATGCTCGCACCGGTCAGTAAGGTACCCGAATGAATGTGTATCCACTTTCATACTCAAGAGGGAATTTCTCCTCTCATATAAGGTCCACGAAAAGTCCGAAAACTGAACATTTCCTACAAATTATTCTTTAAATTTTTCAAAGTCCTTTTTTTCAGGCTCCATACAGCACGCTCTGTGAGGCCTCGTTTTTTCGCATATTCTTCCACAGAAACGCCTCCGATGATATGCTCCGTGAGAAGTTCTTTCTGCCTGTTTGTCAGTTTCGATGCGGCATCCTTCAGCCTTCTGTCTCCGTGACAGAATGTCCTGCCACCACATCTGATGAGGCACTCTGCTCCTTCCTCCAGTGCCCGCTCATCGATCTGCCAGCTGCTCTTGTCATCATTACAGTCCAGCCTGCTGTGTCTCCTTGTTTCCGTATGATCATTGCATCTTTCCTGCCGTTCGAGTTCCAGGATCACTTCTCCGATCTCCTGATCCGCTTCGATCTCCACGATATCTCCATTGATGAATCTATATGTGATTTTCATTCTGTAACCTCCGAATTCTGAATGTAGTGATATGACTTCTTCAAAATCCGCTGGTCACGGTCCTCTGATCCTCTTCATGAAAAAGCTCCTTACCGGTGCTGGCTCACATCAGTGATCCGGTAAAGAGCTGAAAAAGAGTACAAAAAAAGCCCGGCAAAACATCATCCTGTTAAAGGATCACTAATGTTCTGCCAGGCTCCTGATGACGATTCTCAAATCCAGTCTCTGCAAACTCCCGAATACCATCCGGTGTCTCTGACGGCGACTCCCGAATATGACACTCCCGTGGTATCCTCATCTTATTCGATTTTCATTCTGATACATGCTCGTCTGTTTCCACAGCTGCATCAGCCTTACGTTCATGCGCTGTACGTTGCAGTGATCTCCCTGAGCTGAAGGGATCCTGTCTGCAGCTTCACTTCGTATTTTCTCTTGCATTTCCTGCAGCATACTTCTGCACCGTCTGCTGTCCTTGCCTTGAAAAGCTCTGTGCCGCATTTCGGACACATCGCATAGGATTTTTCATCTTTTCTATCCAATTTCTTCCCTCCTCTGAACGGAATATCTCTGTACTGTCCGTATTACATCAGGTCATGTATGACCTTGACCGCCACGCCCTGTATCCGGCAGTCCGTCACGAAGATATCCTTCATCCGCGGGTTCTCCGGGTGGAGTCTTATCCTGTCACCTTCATGGAAAAAACGTTTCAATGTGGCTTCATCATCCACCAGTGCCACGACGATCTGCCCGTCCTCTGCAGTATTCTGTTCCCGGATCACCACCAGGTCCCCATCATCGATCCCGGCTTCTGTCATGGAACATCCGCTCGCTCGCAGGATGTAGAAGTTCCCCTGTCCGAACAGTGACTCCGGCAGGTTCACATATCCCTCGACATGCTGTTCCGCCAGATTCGGGATCCCGCATGCAATCCGCCCTATGACCGCTGCCCGTATCGTCCCGCGTTGTGATTTATCGATCTTCTCATTTCGGATCGTCTTTCCGTCGTAGCATATCATCCCGCGTTCATTCATCTCCATCAGATACCGGTAGACCGTCGTGCTGCCGATCCCCACGCCATCCGCTATCACCCGGAGCGACGGCGATGAATTGTAATCAAGATGATACGCCTCCACAAAGTCCACGATCCTCTTCATTATATCCGGATCCTTTGACCTCATGCTGCCTCCTTTCTATCCGGAACATTTTGTTCCTGTATTTGTATTATAAACATATGTTCTTTTTTATGCAACAGGGAAATGACTGCAAAATAAAAAGAGGCGTTTTTCGCCTCTTTAGTACCAATCAAGTTTTCAAACCACAGGTTAAATGAAAAAGTAAACCTATGCTGAAACCCCTTTCCTCATCTCAATCTCCAACACACAAATCCATCATCTGTACCACAGCTTCACAAACCTGAGTGAAGCTGATATGTGCGGCATATTCAAAATCTTTCTGATAAATCTGCCATTGCTTTATCATCACGTCGCTGTTTCTTACAACATCAATTATGTTCTTATAATCTTTTAAAAGCTTTTTAGAACCACGCTTTTCAGATGTCGCATCCAGTGCCGCTTTCAAAGCTCCGATTTCAATATTTTTATACTGCAGTTTATCAAGAATATAAATATCATAGTAATCTCTCGGTCTTGTATTCTGATCACCTCTTGAAACAACAGTTTCCAGCTTTTCTGCCATAACTGTTTCCAGGTTATATGCAAGAACAGAAATTTCTCTGTCTTCCAGTAACAGTTTAAAACGGTATTCTATCTCCCTTGGCGTGATTTTATCGCCTGTGGTGATATCGAGTTTCAAAGGCACAGCCATTGGTGGATAATTCGCTGACAACGAAACACGATACCCTGTGTATTCATCGCCCTCACGGATCTCACCGATTTTCTTAAGTTCAAAAGTCACATCATCATGCAGATCGATTTCACAGATATCCAAAAACATCTTCTGAATACTCTCTTCATTAACAGGCCAGCCTTTAATCGTTGCATCCATATCCATAGTGGCACGGGTATCTAAACCTACCATTGCGGCAATCAGGAAACCACCTTTTAATATGAAGTTCTGACGATATTTTGAAATGGAGATTCTTTCCAGCAGACGCTCCAGCATATAGTTTTGCATCACAAGTTGTGCCGAGATGTGTTTATCTTTCGATATATTCTTAATGACAGCTTTAAGCTGCATTGCATTTTTCATAGCAGCACCTCCAGATAAACTCTTACTTTTTCTTCAATATGAAATTTCTTCGCATACTCTGACAAAAGCGGGATGTTCTTATCTTTTCTAGCTACATACCGTTTGAACGCCTCTGTAATAATACCCGTATCTGTTCCCCCTCTTTTACGCAAAATATCACATAAGGTTCGCTCCATATTATATGCTGCTATTTTATTCCCACCCGGAGATTCAGTTTGAGTTTTTCCCTCGAGATACCACTCCCGCTTCACTCTGGAGCAGTTTACTCCTGCGGTCCTTGCATTAGTTAAATTATAATTATTTGGAAATGTCATATCATACTTATTCGGTGTTCGATCTGTCAAATCCCATAAAAAAAGTGCTGTCTCATTGGAAAAAATACCTTTTTTAAATCTCGCCTGCAGATTGACAAATTCATCTTCCCATATTTCTGGCAAAATATATACTCCTCTTGCAGTTTTTTCCAGCCTGCTATCATCAACAAGCTTTTTTAAGTTCCCGCGTAATATTCCATTTTCAGAAAGAACCGCTGTTGTAATAATGCCATTGTTTTCTTTTGCCAGCTCTATTATTTTATCCGAAACATTCATCCTACCACCTTCTTTAAATAGAAAATTGACTTTTATGCCCTTTATTATAATATTTAAGAGCATAAAAGTCAATCGCGTTTGTATGAATACAGCTGAATTGTATTAAACACTATACTATTCTTCCCTATCTTCTTTATCTTTTTCAGACAATGCAGGATGCTGCATATAAAATATTTCTTTCTGCCTTTCTATCTCTGCTTTCACCTGCTCCTTTATCGGCAGATATCCGGCACGCGTAAAATCACCCTAAAATGTGTCCAATTCAGATTGTGAACGCATGTGTTCACAATCTGCTCATCTAAATATGAGCATCGATCGTCCAGGACTCAACCCCGAAACTCAAAACTCCCGCAAAACACTTTCCGCTTTCCTTATGTATTCTTCCCTCGCCTTTTCCGGAGACAGTAGCTGGATCTCACCTGCGAACTTGAACAGCCAGCTATAGAAGTTCGGGCTGAGAGCCACTTCGGGATATGCGTAGAACGTCGTTTCGGTCGCGATCTCCGTCTCCACGGTCTCCCCGAACCGGTCGATCACGTATTTCATAAGCTCATTCCTGCACTCCAGCTTGACTCTTACCGTATCTCCATCGTACATCTCAAAGATCTGGCGGGAATACCGGTCAAGATCGAAGCCCGCAGGCTTCTTTGCAGCATTTTCCTCAGAAAGCCCGATATGGCAGATACGGTCCGCACGGAAAGACGAAATATTATCGTGCTTCTCCGAATGCCCCACGACATAGTAGAAATCCTCATTCCAGAAAAGCGCATACGGACTCAACGTATAGATCTCGCCGTCATTTCGGAGGATCTTCTTTTTATCCGGAGCATATTCCGTGTACTGAAAAGTGATCTGTTTCTTCCGGATGATCGCTTCATTGACCGTATCGACAATGTAAAGCAGGCTCTCATTCTTAGACTTGATACGGTTCGTCGCGTATATATTACGCTGCAGTTCCTTCTTTCCGCTGGTACTGGAAAGTGCCATGATCTTCCTGCAAAGGTCTTTGCTCTTTTTCAGCGTGATGAATCTGGAAGAGGACACCGCATCGATCAGCAGTTTCAGCTCCGCCTGTTCAAAGCTTCTGGCCCCCCAGAAGTACCTGTTGGGTTTGCTCTGCACGGTTATGATATCCATGCCGCACTCCACCATCAGGTCGATGTCGCCTTTTAACGTCTTCCTGTTAGTGACGATCCCCTGCTCCTGCAGGTAGTCCAGTATTTCAAATGTATTGAGCGGGTGCTGCTCGTCCGTGGTCTCGTACAGGAGTTTCTGAACAAGGAGCAACCTCCGCTTCATCGTGTTCGGTTCTGATTTCATGATTATTTCTTCTCCTGCTGCAGGTAGAACATTTTTATTTCAGTCACACTCCTGATTTTCTTATCTAGCTCTCCTTACACGTAAGTCTAAAGTTTTCAAATCCGATCTATTCCCATTATCAGGCTCATGCTCTTCCATTCTGGTAATGTAACCAATTTCCTGTAAATGTTCTGCTAACACCTTGTTCTTTTGAGTTGCCGGCAAAGTCACTGTGTGAAGCCGTGTTCTATCTGCAAGTTCTTTAAATTTACCACCGAGTTCGCCAAAGAACCTCGCGAGCTGATCAGAGTCTAATGCTTTACAATTATCCAATAACAGCTCACTGCGGTTTTCCGGATCAACAGAATTCCATGCAGCTTCAAAAATACTCACTGTTATCATGAAATCCCAATCATGCATTCCAAGGGCGACTTTTTCGGTCATATAGTGTTCAGCATATTCTTCAAACAAAGTTTTCTTGAACTGCTGAGAAAACCGCGTGTTCAACAACAAGCGTTCCAGGAGATCAGCAGACATGGAAATATTTTCTCTCTGTTCCATATAATCTTCCTGATTATTAAGAATAAACTCAACCGCCATCTCCAGAGAACGCTCTGCAATCGCCAGGTAGTATTCTGTCGTGAATTCGAAATAGCCGCAGTCGATCATAATCATTAATGTTGATTCTTCAATCAGAGACAGATCAATATCAAAAGCATCCGTTCTGAGAACAGGAATAAGTTTTTCTTTAACCTCGATTTCAGAATCTGATAAAATGAAAGCTTTAATAAATTCATCATTAATCCCCGATACATCCCCTGTCCTCAATTTCTCGACGTGTATCGATATGTATTGGCTTAATTCTGCGCTGAGTTCATACACATTCCAATATGCTATAACATTTTCCCAGTTTACAGATAGTTTATCTTCTTCTAAAAGTGTATTCCATGCGCTTCGCCAGGTCTCGCTATCATCTCGAACCAGACTTCCGGCACAATCTTGAATGCTATCCAGGCAGAAATTTTCTTTTATAATCAGTTTTCTTTGTATGTCTCCGTGATCATTCAGACGAGTAATCAGATCTACGATATCTTTTTTATCATCAGAAAAATCCCCCTCCTGTATAAGAATATTATTTCTAACATAATCGACAATATTCTCATGAATATATTCCAGCATAGGGAGATATCCCAATGTAACAATAGTCGAATAAGGCTTTACTTCTAACCTTTTAACCAGTTCATTGCATTTATATGCTACTATGATTTTTATCATTGTTTTATTTAAATTGTAATAATTGCCATCAAATACGGGATCCAGTACTTCATGCGAAACTCCATCTGTTGATAGCTTATTGAATTTTACATCCGTACACTTTATAATTGATATGACTTTGGAGGCATCATAAATTCGCAGTTTCTGAAGAATATCTTCGTGTTCCTCAAAAAACCATGATACCGAAGCATTCACATTCTGTGCCTCAAAATCCGCCGAAACATCCATCATTTTCTGCAAATAAAAAATCTGCCGATCATAAGTTAAAGTTTCATTTGTCACAATATATAGCCACATTGAATTCCAGATTGCCGTCAGCATTTGAATAAAAAGTTCCGGATATTTTGTTCTATCTACAAACTCATCAATAAATTTCCAGCTAGTTTCACTTTCATCAGACAACTGTTGTATTAATATGTTCAGTTTTTCTGAAGCTCCTGCAGTCAGCAGACTCTCTGTCAAATCAAAATTATAGACTGCTTTTTCTTCAAATTCATATTCCTGCAGCCTGTCAATAACATTTGGCGTCCTTGTAAGCTTATAGTCAAAATCCAATGGCGATTGATTCTTCACAGACAAAATGAAATTCATATCATCTGTAGTGATACTGGTACCTTTAAAATAGTTAATATAGTTCGCATAGGTTTCATCAATATATCCCCTTCTCAACAGGAGCACAAGCAGTTTATTCTTATACACCTCTTCTGATAAGACCTCTTCTGCAGAATATAATTCTAAAATTCTTTTCAGTGTCATCCCTGACAAATCATGCTGCCGCTGTCTGAATTCCTGTATTTCATTCTTGATATTCTCTTTTCCTTCATTTTCAAGAGTTTTTATGACCTGCCAACGCTCTATATATGAATCCAGATCATCGGTATTAATATACTTTTGCTTTCCTGACATACCAGGATCTGAAAATCTGATCTGAGTACAATTCTTTTTAAGAAGTTCTGTCATATCAAAATCATCACTCATAACAGAAGTCGCCTGAATTTCGCCCCGGCCGGATGTTATAAAAGCTTGAAATAAATAGGGTTCACCCATAAATGTCGCAACCATAGCATACTTTAACTCACGGATGGACTTGATCACATCTTCCTGAGCATTATGTATAAGTTCAGCCTGATTGTCAATTTTTCTCTGAAGTGTATTCTTTTCCTTTAATATAAAATTCTGCTTATCATGGAATGCATCTTTTATTATTCCATTTTCATTCTGAATTGCTGAAAATATATCTGGATAAAGGTTCTTAAAAATAATCATGGCTAACATCTGTTCATCAGATAGCATCAGATCCTGAAAAACAGATAAAGTTCTTTTATAAATCGCAAATTCGTTATAAATATTTATAAGAATGCGCATATCAGAAATATACGGTGCTACATCGAGAATAAAACTCTGTGAAACGTCATGATTTATGCCATTGCTTTTCGATGCATGAATCATCTTGAGCAGTTCTTCTCCTGAATTGGTTGAATTGATAAAGGGAATCACCGGAATAATAAAATCAAAGAATTTTGTTCTGTCATCTTTTGAAAAAATATCATCCTTCACCGCATATACAAAGACTATCGGCTTTTTCTTTATTGCATCATCATTATTTAAAAGATTATTTAATTCCCTAAGATGCACAAATATCTTGGAATCAGACAGGCGATCCAGATCTTCAAAGAAAACGATCCTGTATTTAGTTACTTCAAAGAAATACATAATTTCATCAAGGTTTTTATTAAAAATCGATTCGGTTTCGTCCTTTCCAGTTTGAATAACAGTATCTGCGGGCATTTTTATTTCTTTGACCCGTATTTTTGAAAAAATTGAAAAATATACATATGTACATACTATTGAAAGGATGATACACATTACAACTATAACCGCTATATAAACCAAAACAGGTTGCGGTTGAGTTAAAACATTTCTTATATGCTCCACACTTTTTTCAACCATATCAGGAAATAAAATTGCACATACAAAGCATAATAAAACAACCCCCGATAAACTGCGTAGAAAAACTGAACACCGACTAACCTTATGGAGTTTTCTATAACGGCTTTGCGGGATTTTTTCAGGTTTAACCTTATAAAAAAGCTGTTTTAAAATTCCTGGTTCTATTTCATCCAATCCGATATCTATTCTCTCATTACTATTTCCATCCAAAAATGTCGCCATAGAAATCTTTAATGCGTTTTTTCTGATAGACTTATCCTTGCCACACGTTTTCTCATTTTCCGAAAGAAAGGTCTCAATAATGCTGCTCTTACCGGAGCCATAAGGACCTGTCAAGGCGATATTTTTTATTTTTTTGTTTTTTAATGCCCAGTTCAGTGCCTTAATATATTCACCACAATTCTCAAGATTATCACTTGGTGTTAAATCCCTGTATTCAGAAAAGGTCATGTCTTTTCACCTCCCGGCTATGTTCTTTCAGACATAATGCTATCGGTTGACATACATTCTGTTCTTCATATTATATTGTTATTTATTTTTTCTGCTAACCCCTGCATCGTTTCTTCAAACTGCTTCTTCTTCAGTTCACATTCCCATAATGTGATTACATTCCACCCCATTGCTTCCATCTCCTCTTTATGCTTTATGTCATTGGCTACGTTCCTGTCAAACTTTTTCTGCCAGAACTCAGTTCTTGTTTTGGGTGTTGTTGCATATCTGCAGCCTTCATGTCTATGCCAGAAGCAGCCGTTGATAAAAATAACCGTTCTGTACTTCGGAAGAACAACATCCGGAGTTCCCGGATATCGTCTGTCGTTCTTTCTGAATCTGAACCCGTTCGCAAACAGCCAGCTCCTTACCTTCACTTCTATTTTTGTATCTTTTCCTTTTATCCGGCTCATATTCCAGCTTCTATGTTCCGGAGTGATTCTGTCTGCCATATTCTAAACCCGTCCTGTATTCTCTTACTTTATCTTCAATTAGCTTTGCCAGTCTCAGAATACGATCCTCATTATGAGAACTGTTTTTCATAAGAGTCTTGACATCTACAAGGATTCCGGCCACCTGCTCATATGGTCTGCTTCCATCCGTAATTTTCCAGTCACTCACAGCACTTCCGATGTAATACAGTTCATCATCTGACGCAAAGCGATCATTCGAAGAACTGAACGGCATAAGAAATGCATTATATACATGCGGGCTGTTTCCATTTTCGTCCCGGAACTTTTCGTTCTCAGCAAGGTACTCCCCATAAGTAATCTGTTTGTTGATAGAGGTGGACTCCGGCAGATGTCCCGGATTTCCTGTCCATCCATATTTATAATACTTTGCATCAAGAACGTAGATCCTGCTTCTGTCTCCGTTCACGAGCATGATTGTATCCGGTTCAAGACAGGCATTGTCATGCAATTGTCCTCCGAGCAACCATCTTGTTTTCGGGAAATAGTTTTCTTTGTCCCTGATTCCGTAGACTTTGTCTATCATTGATTCCCAGACATACTCAAACCGATAGGTGCCATATCTGTAGTCTCCAGCCGGATCATCATCACCCAGAAAATCTATAACGGCAAGCATGTTGATGAACAGCTGCCTGTTTCTGTCGTTGAAGGTTTCGGATATTTTCTTCCGCACTGTCCCATGAAACAGTCTTCTGTTAAATCTGATGTTCGGACGGGGCGGTACTGCAGATGTAAAAAGCCAGCCCATCTTATCGAAACTTTCATATACACAGAATTCATGAATAAGAGTTATCAGCTCATTTTCATTGATATTTTTCTTCTTGGTAATAAAATCAAGGTAATATATTTCATCATCCTGAAGATACGCACGCTGTGTTTTAACAGTTCTTCCCCAGTTTATTTTTCCGTTTCGTGAAACCTCATATGATACTTCCCGTTCTCTGTAATATCCTCTTGCATAATAATCCGAAATTATATACAGATATGCCTGTACCGGCATCTCCACCGAATTATAAGCAGGATTATAGTTGATTTCTGAGTCTTTCCGTTCAGTATTTTTTGAAAGTACATTCATAAGAAGAAGGATATCTTTCCTGAGTCCCTTATCATCTTCAGACAATCTGAATCCTAGCGGAAAATTCACCGATACATCTCCATCTACAGCTTTAACCCCTACGAATGTATCCGTATCAATATTTGTATTTATGCTGCACTTGTCTCGCAATGATACATGTGCCATATATTATCACTCTCCGTCATTTATTTCCGCCTCAAATATTTCGGATTCATCTCTCGCTTCTTCCGGACCGGATGCAGACATATCCATCATTTTTCTATATACTTCCGCTCTCATGACTCCCTTTATCGGATCCCTGTCGTTCTTTATTTCAGCATCATAACTGTGAACAAGATCACCGACTGATTTTATTTCAGGCCTGAATATTTTTTCCCTTTCAAGTTTAAATGCATCATCCCACAGATATTTGAGTGCTTTTTCAGGGAATTTATCTGATGTCAGTTCAGCTCTTGTTACAAAATATGCCCCCAGCTGTTTGTCTTCAGCGCTTGAAAGTTCCACATTGCACTCCAGAATTTCTGCATTGACCGCACTGGCAAATCCTCCCCATGTAACATCACTGTACTCTATCTTCTCATTGGCATGTTCCGCTTCAGCAATATTATTCTCAATATACTTCATATTCCATCTTCTCTGGAATGCAGTATCGAGGGTAAAAACGTTCTGGTCGGATGTATTCATTGTTGCAAGGATCGACAGATTGGACGGTATCCTGATTTCTGCATTCTCATCACCATATACCTCTCTTGCGATATCAAAATTCGTGATATGATATTTTCCGTTTCCATCATCATTCCTGTCAAGCAGCTGAAAAACATCTCCAAAAACAGCAGGGGCATTGCCTCTGTTAATTTCCTCAATAACAAGATAGTGCATATTACCTCTATTTTGTATTGCTGCTTTTAATGCCTTGGTAAATGGTCCCGGAACAAATCCGTATGACAGCTTTTCGATCCCGTTCTCATCTTTCTTTAACTGAGGCATTATCTGTCCGACAAAGTCAGAATAGGTGTAATCAGGATGAAAAACAATCCGCTCATACTCTGCGCTGCTTATTTCCTGATCGATTGCATAACTTTTACCTGCGCCAGGGACGCCATAATATAAAATATTCACTCCACCTTTTATCGTTATTGTACTAATACTGTCATTATCATATTTTTCTTCCCGTTCAATTTCTTCTGTAACCGACGCTATTATCTCACTGTTCGATTCTCCATAATTTAACGAAACAGGGAGTAGCTTTCTAACCGCACCTTTTGCCCTATCTAATATATCCTCACCGAATACAGTTCTCAAATTATTTTCCAGGTCAGGATATTTGTCTATTATTGCACGTATAATTGCAACCGCTTTCACTACATCCAGTGAACTTATAGCCTGTGACGGATCACGGGATAATTCCGGTCCAATATATGCTACATCATATGCGTCCAGATAAGGAATAAAATCTTCTCTTTTAAACGGCTTATCAAAGATACAATCCACAAGTATATCTATTTTAAAATATTTTGCCTTTCCATTATATCCAAAATCATATGGCTCTTTTATAATGTGTGCTATACCTATAAAGCCAGGGTCCCAATCAACTTCCGCTTTTCCGGTATCCCCACCAAGCGTGAAAAACACAATTTGTCCGGTCGTCAGTTCCTCTTTTAATGTGTAGATTCCATCAACTGTAACTTGAGATTCGCCTGCCAGTATTCTATGTACAGTTTCTGGAAATCCACATTTCATAGAGACATATTTTACTTCTTCATCTGAAAATTCCTTTAATATTTTCCGGACCGCAAGTTCCAATGCTTCATCATCGCACGCTTTATATGCATCATAGATATTCTGATATCCATATTGCCTTTCATCCAGAAACTTTTCATCTATTGCATCCTCTCTATTATCGGCATCAAAGCACCTGTAAAATGCTTCCTGATCCTTTCTATAACTACTTATCTTTCGGTTAAATCTTTTTTCAAGTACTTGCCAATCTTTAAAGCAATTCCTGATTCTCGAATCTGACTTTGGTAATTTTGCATAAAACAGGCACACCAAGCCTTGTTTTTCAATATTATTTAATGATGTAATATCTATAGTTTCCATTTTACTTATCCTCTGAAATGTTACATTCTACAAACTGATATGTTTCCCCTGCAAAAGTTTTTAATATGGCGTCAAAAATAATTTCCGCACCATCAACCGGAACTGCCATACCTATCTGTTTCCTGACACTTTCTTTACTGCCCAGGAACTCATAATCATCCGGAAATGTCTGTAAACGTGCACGTTCTCTATTTGTTAACGCTCTCGGTTCTTCATAATGATAAATATGCGTACCACCTCCCCCTGATCCGGTGACTGTGTATGCAGGTTTATCCGGATCCAGACGCCTGTAAATCTGACTCAGTCGTGCTTTCTTTACATTCAATTGTAACTCTTCAGGTAAATCAGCAGTCCATGCATTTTCACCAGGCTTAATATGCTTCAGCCTTTCTACTACCGCAACTGACTGTCGTGTTAATTCATTGTTATATGCATTACTTCGTATCTCAGGTATTTCTAAGGCTGTTTTACATGAATTATCAACATTTTCGTAAGGCTTGGTACTAGGCACTTTATACTCATAAGGTAAATCTTTACGAATCCCTACGATTATGATTCGATGCCTTGCCTGCGGTATACCATATTCTTCAAACTTATATAGATGCGGATAAATCTTATAACCAGCTTTCTTTAAATCATCTAATATGACCCTCAACGCACTTCCTTTATTTGCACTTGCAAGTCCTCCGACATTTTCAGCAAGAAACCACTGAGGTTTATATATTTTAAGCGCTTCGACTCCATAAGTATACAAAGGCCCAAAATTCCCTTCAAACCCTTTCTGCTCGCCTACAATTGAAAAATCATTACATGGAAATCCGAAAGCAAGGGCATCTATCGCACCTAATGACGATAGATTCAGTTTTCTCACATCTCCACAAATCACCTTTTCAGGTGTGTTCGGACAAATATTATGAATATAGGTATTACATGTATCTCTATCATAATCATTTGCCCACGCATGTTCTATTTTCATCGTTTCAGATTTTTTACTTGCTTTATCAGCTCCACATGCAATACCTCCTGGTCCACAAAAAAGTTCGCCTAATCTAAATACTGTCATTTTTTATACCTTTTTCCCATCATTAAAATTAAAACTATACTCAAACTCCACACCAACCACTTCAGCTATTTCTTCAAGATCATGAATGGTGAAACTTTCACGTTTCAGTTTTCCGCTAAATGATTGTGGCGATGTATTTAAACGACGTGCAATTTCAGCAATGCTAATATTCTTCATAGCTGCTAAGACTCTTATTTTTTCTGACACACACATTTTTGTTACCTCCACCTACATTATAAACATTTTCATTTAGCATTTCAATATTTTCATTTAGCATTCTTTTCATCTGGCCCTATACTTTTGAATTTATTTATAAAAATATCATGACTCAATTGTTCCTTAAATGCAACACATTTCGTAAAAAGGGAGGGGTGAGGCCCTCCCCTTTTTTTGTATTCCTGTCATACGCCACTCTACATTCGCATCCCTACGGCACGCTCAGCCATCCTTTCTCCGGATTCACATAGTTCCCGTTCAGCATCACTCCGAGGTGCAGATGCGGACCGGTGGAGTTTCCGGTGCTCCCCACGTTTCCGATATACTGTCCACGAACTACTTTCTGACCGGACTTCACCTTTATTTCGCTCAAATGACCATACACCGTCTGCAATCCACCGCCGTGATTGATTATGATGCAGTTACCTAATCCGCCGTTCCATCCTGCAGTGGTCACTGTCCCGGATTCGCAGGAATACACCTTTGTTCCTGTCGGGAAAGCTATGTCGAGTCCTCTGTGATTTGTCGAGCCTATACCTCCCGGAGAGCTTCTCGGTCCGAAGTGAGATGAGATGTTTCCTTTTGTCATTCCCTGTATCGGTAGCCCCAGCTTCCCCGGACCTGTGGTGATCACATCGTAGGAATAGTTCCCATATGGATAATATCTCAGAACATGCTGAACATACTCCGGATCTCCATAGGAACTTACGCCATGTTTCTTTGCCTGATCCTTTGAGAATTCGATAGCTCCTGCATGGCTGTATCCTCCATATTTACTTATTGCCCACGGGATATATCCTGAGCCGAAGTTATAGCCTTGAAGTGCCAGTTTTATCCTGTCCATATCCACCGGACTCTTTGCCTTTGCAGCAGACAGATTATCACTGAGGTAGTGGACACCGCAGCTGATGGAGTATTCCGGGTCTTTTATGGTGTTCGGCTCTTTCGGATATCTCGTGTTATATCCGCATTCGGATGCCTGCATTGGATCAAGACCTTTTCCGCCCGATTCCTGCATCATTACCGCCTTGACAAGTTCTACATATTGAGGGATGCCGTATTCTTTACAGTACTTTTCTATCACCGGGGTGTAGGCCTCCACTTCAGGGCTCACCGGGATATAGCTGTCCGAGCTTTCATCACCGAAGAAGTAGAACGCCGCTCCGAACAGGATACAGCAGACCACCACGACGACTGCTGCTGTGCCTCCTGCAGCGATGGCTGAGACCAGAGCCTTCACACTCTCTGCCAGAAGACGTGCAGCTCTCGCTGCCGCCTTTGCAGTTCTTACCGCTGCCGTTCCGCTTTTCCGGATGATCTTCCCGCTCTTGCGGTATGCGTCCATCATTGCCTTCCTGCTCCGTTCCGCTGCCTTTGCCTTCTCCTTTGCACGGATCCTGACTCCCGCTTCTGCAGCCGCTCCTGATTTCATCTTGCTGTTTTCTCCCCTCCGGAGCCCGGCCTGTCCAAAGGTCCCGTTTTTATATGTTTTCCCTCTCTGCTTTATGAACCTGTCTTTCAGAGCCCTTCTCACCGCTCTTGCCGATGCGGATCCTGTATCGGTGATGCCTTTTTCTGTTGCATATCTTCCTCTCTGCATGCCTTCCTGGAGCCGCTGCGTTGCGTATTCAGAGCCGCTTTCTTCACTGCTCTGTTCCCCTGTTCTTCCTGCCCGCCTGATCTCAGAGGCGGCATCTCGGATCCTCTGCGATGCCACGATGGAATGATCCACCTTCTTTATGCTCGTCCTGTCGACTTTACGCGTCTTGATATCTGCCATCCGATCACTCCTTTCTGTCGTTTCTGTGTCTGTTTTCCCGAAAACGAGAAATGTTTTATTGCTGTTTTTCACGAAAATAAGAAATGTTTGCATGTATCCGGGATGCTTAACGCATCCCGCCCGCCTCAGTGATAGATCTTCTCGTTGACTTTCGTGGACATGAGCCGGTAAAGCTCCGTGTTTTTCGGGAACCTGTTCTCGAAAGGCACCAGTGCGCTTCCCACCTTGATCAGACCGCATCCGGGATTTACATCTTTGATAAAATCCATCTGCTCACTGGAGATATTGATAAGCTTCGCAAGTTCCAGCCTGTCTGTCGGTGCCTGATTCAGCATGATCAGAAACTCCGAGTTGGCAAGCATGGTCCTTGCAGTGTGGGACTGCAGCAGATCCTCCACGTTCTGCGTGATGCCGGTGCAGTATGCCCCGTACTTTCTCACACGCTTCCAGAGCGTGAACAGGAAGTTCGCCGAATACTCATGCTGAAAGAGCAGGTAGATCTCATCGATGAAGATGAAAGTCTTCCTGCCCTTCGCCCTGTTTTTCGTGATGCGGTTCAGGATGCTGTCCAGCACCACCAGCATGCCGATGGGCATCAGCTGCTTTCCCAGATCCAGGATGTCGTAGCATATGAGACGGTTGTTTGTGTCCACATTGGTGTGCTTTGCAAAGGTGTTGAGAGAACCTTCCGTGAAAAGCTCTATCGCAAGTGCTATCTCCTTCGCCTCCGGCTCATCCTGTGACAGGAGCTCCCGATGGAAATCCTGCAGTGTCGGCGGGATCCCTTCGTATCCTCTGCTCTGGTACTGCCTGTATATCCCTGCTGTACACCGGTCAATGATGGACTTCTGCTTCGCACCCAGGTTCTGCCCTCCGATCAGCTGCTCGCACAACGACAGTACAAACTCCGACTTCAGGATCACCGGGTTTGCTCCGTCCCCGTATTCCCGGTTCATATCCATCGCGTTGATGTGGTTTGGACTGGTGGCGGAGATATGGATCACTTCACCTCCCATGGCACGGACAAGAGCACTGTACTCCCGCTCCGGATCCAGAAGGATCACATCGCAGTCGCCTGCCAGCATCAGGTTCACGATCTCGTTTTTCCCTGCAAAGGACTTCCCCGATCCCGATACGCCGACGATGAAGGAGTTCCCGTTCATCAGCTGCTCCCTGTCCGCCACGATCATATTCTTTGAGATCGCATTCTGCCCGTAATAGATGCCGTGTCTGTGTGCGATCTCCTGCACCCGGAAGGGCATCAGCACCGCAAGGCTCTCTGTGGTCAATGTCCTGGTCACGTCTATCTTTCTTACACCGATGGGGAGTGCCGTGTTCAGCCCGTCCATCTGCTGCCATTTCAGCACCGCGAGCTGACACATCCTCTCCCTTGCTGCGGTCCTGATGGCTTCCGTATCCTCATCGAGCTGCTTCTTCGTATCCGCCATATGGACGATCGTCACCAGAGCGAACATCATTTTCTGATCTCTCGTGGTCAGATCCTCAAGGAACTCCTTTGTCTCATTTCTCTGAAGCTCCATGTCATACGGGAGCATCGCAGTGAAGTTGTTGTTGGCGTTCTGTCTTCTCTGCCAGTTTGCAGCATTCGTCTCTACTCCCAGCATCCTGTTTTCCACTTCTCTTACCGCCTCGTCTGTAGGGATGGGGATGATATCGATACTCAGCATCAGATCCCTGGATATCTCCGTGAGCTTCGTCAGGATATCGTCTTTGAGAAATGCCGCATAGTCCTTCAGGAACATGACTCTTCCATACTTTTCACCCAGCATGAAATAGTCATCTGCCACCTCGATATAGTCCGGTGAGATATAGTCCTTGAAACAGTGTCCCTTCTTTGCAGAATCCTCCATGCTGAAACTGAAGGATGACTCCTCCCCGATACGGTAAAAGCCGAACAGGATCTTCAGCCGCTCTTCTGCATCAAGCTCCGTAAGACCTGATCCCAGTCTGCTGAAATGCATCTGCAGCTCCGCGCCTACACGGTTGAAATAACTTCTGGCATCCTCGATACTGTTTCGGAATACCGATATGGTCAGATACTTGTCCTGCACGATGGATGTCGTGGAAAGTGCCTTTGACAGGAGCATCATGTTGTATTCCTTCCGGTACTCATCCAGCCTGTCATCTCTTGCCGGGAGCAGGATGTCCCTTGTGATCTCTCTTCTGTCCATCCGCCTGTTGTTGATGGTGATCTTCGATATCGCTCCGCTGTCAAGAGAGTTCAGGATCTCGCTGTATTTCAGGAACATGGAGTCCTTGTCGCTTCCGGATGCCACCGCATAATTGATATCATCGAACCGGTAGGATCTGCTGTACTTTCCAGGTGCCACCTCGAAGATCCCGTCTGGGTAGATCGTCCTGATGGGGATGAGATCCTGCACAGAGCGCGGGATCCTGAGTCTGTCCTTTTCCTGTCTGTTGATAGATCTCAGTGTCTTTAACATTTTCTTCTGCCTCTCTTTCTTCTTTCTGCTTCTTTTTTCGCTTCACGTGCCTCTGCTTTTTTCTGCTTTTTCTCCCTTCTTCTGATCCTTCGGAGCTCTTTCTTCGAAAAGCTCCCCTGGCGCAGCCCGATGCTTTCCTCCATCGCTTTGAAATACAAAGACTCCGGCCTGCTGAGATACCCTGACGGGAACAGGAACCTGCTTTTCACATAGGCAGCGATGAACTTCTCTGCAGGCATCCCGTTATATCTCAGGAACCCCACTGCTGCAAAAGGCACGACGCCCAGGACGCAGAGCCACGTCGTGATCTCAAGTCCCAGGACGTCACGGCAGAGGAAATAGATCCCCACTGCTGCACCGCACCCCAGGACAGAAAAAAAGAACTGACGAAGTGTCAGTCCGAAAAACATGTTCTCTGAATACTCCCGTATCTCCTTGTTGATCCTGACTTCCATTACCTGCTGCTCCTTTCATCCGTGAGTCTTTCCATAGCTGCCGGTTCCATCAGCCTGTTCTTTTCACGATCGAAAAGGAACACTCTGTCGCTCAGTACATCCCTTGGCTCCACTATCGTCCTGTTCACGTCTCTTACAAGAGCCTGCAGCTCCCTGATCCCGGGAGCATTCCTCTCAGGCGTGATGATGACCTCGTGCCTGCTGGACGGCAGGACGTAATAACTGCTCCCCAGGATCTCGCCGATCCTCGTCTGCACATCCGGATAGAACAGTGCTCCCGCTCCATTGATACTGCTCTCGTTGGTCAGGACATACATCATCCCGTCCGCAGCCTTTCCAAAATCCTCTGTGAGCGGATCGATCCCGCCCTCTGCACAGGATCCGCCCATGAATACGTCGGTCATCTCCGTCAGGACCGGTCTGTATCGCTGCTGCGTGTTCGCATCTGCTTTATCCAGAAGACGCTCCACGTCATACCCGAAATCTTCCGCCATCCTCTTTGTCACCGCAAAGCACAGATTGCCGCTCCCGTCTTCCTCCAGCATCACATAGGCCACCTTGACGAACCCGTTTGCAGCCGGTCTGTAGACAAGATCCTTCAGTCGTTCTCTGTTCCTCTCCGCCTCTGCGACCTGGAACACCAGCTTCTTCTCGACATCCTGATATTCCAGAGAGATATCTGCTGTCTGCGGTGCTTTCTGCAAAGCTCCCCTCAGTGCTTCCGCCACTGCCTCTGCGATCTGCTGCAGCGACCTTCCGTTCTCGTATTCTCTCAGGCAATCCTCCAGATACAGGGTCGGAGCCGCCTCCTGTCCCGGTCTGCGAAGGCTGATCCCGTGAAGTTTCTGGTCATTGTTCTTCACCACTTCACCTGTTTCGACCTGCAGGTCTTCCTGTACTTTACGGATCTCTTTTTTGACCGCTTCTGTGATCTCTTCAAAGAATTTTTCCTTATCCATTTCTCTCCTCCTATATTCCCATCATTTCATGGACCAGACGGTCCGCCATTTTCACAGTCCCCACAAGGACCAGCATATTGAACACCATCTCACCGATATATGCCCATACCATGGACACCACGGTGGCATCCGCATCGATCTCAGGCGGCGAGGAAGCGAACTTCGAGAATATGATGCAGGCAAGCATGATAATCGCTCCTTCCAGGCACACTCCTGCATAGCTCTTGAGAAAGCTTTTCCCGATCTGCTCCGTCGGCTGCCCTGCAAAGGTCGCAAGCGGGATCGGTGCGATCGCCGTGTACAGGTAGATCTTGAAGAACCTTCCGTATACCGTCAGGATCATGATGAACGAGAGGATGGTTATCACCAGGCTCCCGATCAGCGTCACCGCCCACAGCGGGATGCTCTCAAAGAATCCGCAGTCCTCGATGGCCTCTATCATTTTCTTCGGGAGCACCGCCTTGTCAGAACTGAACACTCCTGCCGATCTCATGATCGTCTCGATCACTCCCTGCACGATGCTGAAGATGGCGAGCATCAGTTCCAGCCCGTAGGTCACGACACCTTTCGCGATGGCGAACCTTATGAAGAGCTTCACCGCATGCTCCGGCTTCTTCAGCTCCGCCACCGTACCGCACGTCTTAACGACACCCACAAGAAAAAAGAGCACCAGCAGTGCGATCGCGATCGCCTGCAGTGCTCCGTGTATGTTCAGTATGACCTTCCAGATCTCCCCGCCTTTGAATTTCTCCGGTGACTGCGTCAGCAGCGTCCAGATCTCCGCCAGCTTCTCGTTCCATGTGCCCAGGGTGTTCTCCAGATTCTGTACGACCCAGTTGTCCGACAATGCTCCCTCCTCCTTCCTTCCGCTACGATATTCATCCGATTTCCTCCTTTCCGGGTAAAATAAAAGACCGGAAGTGCGATCCTTCCGGCCATGTAATACAGCTCCGTATCATATGTTTCTTCTATTTCATACAGTTCATGATGACGGTTATCATCATTTCCATTTCCTCCGGTTTTGACTCTGCGATCATGATGGTAAGTGCCACCAGAGTATGATCGTCTATTGTCTTATTCCCATCTACAAACAGTGCTCCGTTTCTATCAAGAAAATACAGGAATATCGTCGCAGCGATCCTCTTGTTTCCATCATGAAAACTGTGATTCTTTGTTATGAAGTATAATAAATGAGCCGCCTTTTCTTCCAGCGTCGGATAGAGATCCTCACCTCCGAAAGACTGATATATATTCCCGATACTGCCTTTGAATGAATCATCTTTCTCCTTGCCGAAAATGTCAGATTCATTCCCGAACCTCATGCTGGATATGATTTCTTTACATTCTTCGTATGTCAATATATAAGCAGCCTCATTACCTTTCGGTCTTTCCATATTCTGATGATCATATGCATCCAGAAGATCAAGGGCTGTGCTGTACTTTTCTATTACCGAAAGCACCTGTCCGCTGTCCAGAGCATCCTGTGTGCGTTTCATGACCTGTATCACCTCACCCAACTGTGTGATACGATTATTATTTACTGCATATCCTCGCAGTATGTACTGCTTCAATACATTGTTTGCCCATCTTCGAAACTCCACACCTCGTCTGGATTTCACCCGATACCCGACTGAAATGATCATATCCAGGTTATAGTATTCCACCATATGAGTTTGCGTTTTTCCATCAACAGCTCCATGTTTAGTGGTTGTCGCAAATTTTGCGACAACCACTTCATCATCCAGTTCTTCTTTCAATGCATTATTTATATGTTTGCCTATCGTTTTGACATCTCTGCCGAACAGGTCGGCCATCTGGTTTCTGTTCAACCACACAGTTTCCTGTTCAAGCGGAACCGACAGTTTTATTTCCTTGTCTTTCGTTTCAAATAAAACCAGTTCATTTATCTTTTCCATGCACATTTTCTCCTATACGAGATTCATCTATATTGACATTATACGTTCCCGTTGGAGTTCGGGCAATAAAAAAAGCAATCCTCAATTCGAACTGTCGCAAATTTTGCGACAACCACTGTTTACCGGATCTGCCATTTTACTGATCCTCGCCATGTACCGGCAGCTCTCACTGCCGTATCCTGTTGCTTCAGGACTCTACCCTGTGATCAGCGCCAGGATCTCTTTCGTGAACGTGATGATGATGCCGCCTGCCAGGGTCAGAAACCCGTTGGCTCTCTGTGACGGGTCATGGCTCTTGAGCGACAGTCCCACCTGCACGATACCGAACCCCAGCAGGATCAGTCCGATCGCACGGATCAGGCTGAAAATAAAGGTGGAAAGATTGTTCACCACCGCCAGCGGATCGTTCGCTGCAAAGCAGGTCTCTGTGGATACCGTCATGACCAGTACCGCTGCAGCGTATCCTGCGAAGATGATCCTGCCTCGCCTGTCAAGGCTTCTATGCCTGCTGCTGTCTGTTTTCTTTCTGTCCATTCTCCTTTTCCTCCTTCTCTATCTCCTTCAGGATGTCCGCCTCTGACAGGAGCTCATATCCCGTCTCCTCCGGTGCAGATCCGTCGGTGTCCTTTTCTTTTATGTCATCCCTGCCGGTATCTCTGTATTCTTCAATAAAAATATCTGCAATGTCCCATTCCACCTTCCCGTGAAGATACGGTTCTGCTCCTCCGTCTTCCGTGAAGCAGACATTCGGATGCTTCAGGATGTCGTACTTCAGATCCTTTACAGCCCGTTCTCCTCTGATGAACAGGATCGCGCAGCGGTTATCGAGCATCCTGACTTCAGCCGCATCCAGCAGCTCTCTCCCGCTGAGCTGATACCCTGTGGAATAGCTCCCGTTCCTTCCGTATGACCGGTTGTAGTTGTTGGTATCGATCGTCTCCTTTCCCAAAAGCTCCGAGACATATTTATGTGTGCTCTGCTCATTTCCTCCCAGATACAGGAACACATCACAGTTGCCTGCGATGCTTTCCCACTGCTTCTCAAAGAGTGCCTTAAGCTGCGCCATGTTCTGCAGGATGATGGACACAGAAACTTCTCTGGATCTCATCACTGCAAGGATCTTGTCGAAATCGTCCGGGAGCGACACGTTTGCGAACTCGTCCATGCAGAAATGCACATGGACCGGCAGCCTTCCTCCATACCTGTGATCCGCCACATAGAACAGCTGCTGGAAAAGCTGCGTGTACAGGATTGACACCAGAAAGTTGAAGCTGGTGTCATTGTCCGGTATCAGTGCGAAGAGTGCAGTCTTCCTCTCCCCCATCCTTTCGAGCTCCAGCTCGTCCGTCATGGTGAGCGACCTCAGCTCTTCCAGATTGAACTTCTCGAGTCTCGATGCCAGCGTGATCTGGATCGACTTCAGGGTCTTTGCTGACCCCGAATGATAATCCTTATAATATTTCACAGCGATGTGATCAGGATCCTTCTGCTCCAGTCTTGCAAAGAGTCTGTCAAGGGGCGTATATTCCCCGCCGTCCTCATCGGTGATCGCACCTGCCCGGAGCATCTCCATGACCATCGGGAAATTCTGTTCCTCCTCCGGCGCCTCATATCTCAGATAGAAGATCAGTGCCAGCAGGAGCATCTGCGCAGCGGTGTCCCAGAACGGATCACTGCTGGTCGCACCTTTCGGCGTGGTGGACTTGAAAAGGTTCGTCACCAGCCTCTGGACATCATTGTCGTCCCTGAGGTAGATAAATGGATTGTAGCAGTGGCTCTTTCTCATGTTGATGAGATCGAGCACCCTGATCTCATATCCTTTTGCCTTCAGCAGGTTCCCGGTCGCCCTGAGGTTCTCTCCCTTCGGATCCAGTACCACAAGAGAGGTGTTTGCCTGCATCAGGTTCGGTTTGCAGTAGAAGCGGGTCTTCCCGGAACCGGAGCCTCCACACACCAGTACGTTGAGGTTTCTCCTGTGCTTCCTGCCGTCCAGCCCGATCCGCACGTTCTGTGTCAGGATCTTGTTTTCCGTGTCCGGCACAGCACGATACTTCCGGTCCAGCTTCGTGGCATCGCCCCATACAGCCGAACCCATCTCTTCTCCTCTCCTGTAATTCCTTCCGGAAGAAATCGCGATCCCGATTCCTATCATATAGGCACATAAAAAAAGGAAGACCGTCTTCATACTGTCTTCGCATATGGTGATCGCAAAGGGGCTGCAGAGAGCATCCGGAAGTCCGGATACGATCTCCGTGAGCCCTCCGCTGAGGAACGGTGCTGTGAGAAGTGCCAGCCACACTGCAGGGATGATGCCGGATGCTGCCGCGATGATCTTCTCTCTACCTTTCACAACCGTCACCCATGACCCTTGTTTTTTTCTTCGGGGCATTGCACAGATCCACGATCACGTCTCCGATCCATCCGGTATCCATCCCCTCCTTACGCTTCTCCTCGCGGAGCATGAGGAGCGCGTTGATGATCAGTCCCTGCGTGTCCTCATCAACAGTCATTATATATTTTTCCTTCGCCATGCGTCACCTCTCCTTTCCCTTTTTCTTTCCTGCCGAAAGGTTCCTTCCCGCGTCTTTTACAGAAGCTGCTTTTTTTCTTTTTTCTGATCCTTCCCTGTATTTCTGAAGCTCTTCTCTCACAGAAGTCCTCTGCTTCCTACCCGTAGGGATATCGTTTTCCTTCTCTGAGTGCTGCAAAGACTGAGGGCTTTTTCCGGTCTTTGCAAGAATGGGGTTTCGGTCCAGTTCCTTCTCCATCGTTTTCACGACCGATGCCTTGTCCACCGTATTCAGATGGAATCTCTCCACTATCCGGTTGATCTTCGGAGCATCCGTCGCTCTTGCGATCACATCGATAGCTGCATCAGGGCTTCCGCTTCCCTTTTCTCTGAGCACACTGTAAAGTACGCCGTATCGTTTTGCTTCCTTTGCGAATCTCTTCAGATCCTTCTGCTGCACTGTGAAGACCTTGAGCTCATTTCCTGATCTTATCATATTGGAAAGTCTCGCCTTTCCATGTGTTTTCTGTTCCTCTTTCAGCACTGCCGCGATGAGGACCGCCAGGTTCTTTGCACCTGAACCTGTGATCCTGGCCGCGACCTCCACTCCTTCCAGCGACATCCTCACGATCTGTTCTGCCGCATCACCGCCTGCGTTCATCTCTTTTCATCTCCTCTCTTTCTATCTGCCGGATGCTTTCCTCCATCCGTACACTCCTTGTTTCGATGTTCTCTGTGAGCCTGATCTCCTTTCGGAGTACTTTCAGCTCTTCGCCGATCTCCGCGATCCGTTCCTTTGCATCTTCTTTTTCTCCCTCCGGGATCTTCCTCCGGATCAGGTTCCGAAGCTGCGTCCGTTCTCCTGTCAGCAGCTCCGCTTTCTCCACCCTGAGATCCCGGCAGACTTTCAGGTGATCCAGATCCTTTATGGACTCCCTGCTGATGAACCGCGCCTCCTCTATGATCATGTCAAGCTTTCTGATATCATCACGGATAAGATGAGGGACTCTTGCCGGAGCTTTCCGGTATCTCGGAAGGTATCCCAGAAGATAGCAGTAGTGAAGGTACAGACCTTTCAGCCCGCCGATCCTGCGTATCTTCTCTCGTCTTGTCGGAAGTCGGTACTGACATCTGACATGGACCGTCTTCTGGAAAACCTCGAAGACCTTGTGCTCCGTCTCTTCTGTGATCCTCTCAAGGATCCGCTGCTTCGTGTAGTCTTCTCCAAGTCCCGAAAGTCTCATGGGCTTTTTCCATTCCTTCATCTTCACCGTCCAGTGTTTCCTGTCGTCCCTGAAGCTGCAGGTATATCCCCTGGACTTCATCACGATCTCGAATTCCTTCAGGTTCGTCGAGACTGCTATCGCCTCATCGACGGCTGCACGCGTCACATTCCTTCGCGTGCTCCCGCCCTGCTGTTCGCTTCGGTGTTCCTGATACGGCAGGCCTTTTCCTTTCGGATGCTCCACCACGCTGAGGCCATACTCCCGGCAGATCTCATCCGATACCCTGTTCAGCTCGTACCACTGCTTTTCCCGCAGTCTCCTGCCATGCCGGAATGAAACGGAATTCACGACGAAATGGTTATGGATATGATCTGTATTGAGATGGGTCGCGACCAGCACCTGATAATCCTCGCCCCAGACCCGCTGTGCGAACTCGACTCCGATCCGGTGAGCAAGCTCTGGGCTGACCTCGCCCTCCTCAAAACTCTGGTATCCGTGATATGCGACGATGCCGCCTTCTTTTCCGAACTGTTTCTTCACGGTCACGAACTGGTCTCTTGCGATCTGCGCACTGCAGTTGATCCCGGTGACAAAGAACTGCTTCTCCGTCTTATCTTCATCTGCAGCATAATGCATCACATCTGTGAGTGCAGAAAGCTCTTCTCTGTTCCACTTCGGATTGGCTGTCTTCATCTCATCCATCACATAGGAAAGCGGGCTGTCCGGCTTTCCCCGCACCGGCCAGATCTTTGTCACAGCCATTTGGCGATACCATCCTCCGGCGTGAGGAACCGCCTTTCGATATCTGCCTGAAAGCTTCTCCATCTTCCGATTTCCTGATGAATCAGCTGCTCTTCGTCCGGGGATGCTCCTTTTGCATGATCGAGGATCCTCTGCAACTGGTCAGCCATGCTGCTCACATCCCGCATAGCATCATAGAACTCGTCACCCGGCTTCTCCCTCGGCTCGTATCCTTTGACCAGCTCTCTCACAAGCCCCGCCTCCGAGCGGCAGGCTTTCTTCGCCTTCTTCTTCAGTTCTTCTGCCTCTTTTCTGTTGAGGGTATAATACTTCCTGATGCTTCTTTTCATCTCTTCTCCTTTCCTTCTCCGGGGTATCAGGGTCCTCCCTGAAAGCTTCTGTTCTGCTCTATGGGGGCAGAATGGTCTGCTTGCTAAAGATAGACACCCGGGATCCCCCACCCTGTTATTACCGCTCATGATCGACTCTTTCCTGACGTAAAGGCACCGCTCTGATGCCGCCTGCCGTCATGAAAAACTTCTCCGGATCGCGGAACCTGTCCATATATTTCTGCTTCAGATCATCCGGCAGCGAGAGAAAATTCTCGCTTTCCACCGGTGCATAGGCAATAAAAAAAGGACCAGCAATTATATCCATGATCTGCCCGTCCTCTCCGTATATCGCCCTGTTTAAGGGCATCCCGTTCATCTTCCCTTCTTCATTGCATATCAGTGCCACCTCATCCTCAAACGGCATATACTCCTCGATGAGTCCTCCCACTGCAGCCTGCATGGCTCCAAGACTGTCGTCCATCACCCTGATCACGGCTCTTTCTCCCGGCTCTACCATGATCACTTCTATTGTTGTCCGTTCCTCCATTTTATCAGCTCCTTTCACTGCCATAAGATATTCATTGTAATCTTTTCCTTCTTCTGCTCTGTTAATCTCCACGCTGTATCTTCCTTCCAGAAACTTTTCTGCCTGCTCGGCCGCCCGTCTTCCTGTCCTGTCATTATCGAAATGCAGAGCGACCGTCTTCGTCTCAGGATGTGCTTCAAGATACCTTCTGAGAGCTGCCGGGATCCTTCCCTCGCTATCCGCTTCTGCTGCCGAAACTCCGGCTGTCGATATCAGGCTTTCCCCTTCATATTCTTTCTCCTGCATCCTGCGGAGAGTCATATAGGAGAGCAGATCGATCGCACTCTCGAACACCCGTACCGTCTCTGCAGTTTTTCTTTCGATCCGGAAAGCATACTCTTTCCGGCTTCCGCGAATATCTCCTTTTCGATTTCCAGACGTTGTCCTGTATGACGCATGTGCCGGAACCCCGGTTTCATCCAGCCCCACAAAGATGACGCTATGATCCTTTGCAGCCTCATAGATCAGTCCTTCATCGATCAGTTCATGCACGATCTTACAGTCGATCCCGCGTCCAGTCAGATATCTGATCACCTTCCCGCTTTCCGGACTTTTTACGAAAAGCCTGAATTCTTTCTTCTCTTCAGGGATCCGCATATCCTGTGTTTTTTCTATGTTCATGACCTTGTTCACTTCTTTCACCGCCATCTGGAACGAATAGCCCTTCACCTTTATCAGATAGTCCACGGCACTCCTGCCGCCAATGCCGCGGGAGAACCAGTGCCAGAGCCCATTGGATATCTTGAAACTGTCGTGTGATCTCAGACACCAGGTATCATGAGAAAATCTTTTCAGCTCAAAAGGATCCGCAATCTTCAGATACGAAAGCAGATCATGCTTTTTCGCCTCTTCTATTTCCTTACCAGTCACCCACATATCGCTACCTTTCCTGTTCCCTGCCCTTTCTGAACTCCTCATGATTCTTCACCACATCACCGATCAGCAGCCCTTCCTTCTGAAAACTGAAGCTTTTCCCGCTGCCGCATCCCACGACCAGATGATCCACCATTTTGATCCCAAGAAGATTTCCTGCCTTCTTCAGCGTCTGCGTCGCTTCCGCATCTTCTCTGGACGGCGACGGGTTTCCTGAAGGATGACAGTGGAATGCTATGAATGCCGCCGCATTGGAAAGTATGCTGCTTTTGAACACCTCCCGCGGACTCACAAGTGCCTGGTTCAGTGTTCCGATACTCACCACGTTCATACTGATCGGTTTTCCATCAGCGGCCATATTTAGGATGCAGAACACTTCCCTGTCGAACTGGGAAATGAGATCCTTTATGAGTGCGACCGCATCATCCGACGAGGTAACCGGCGTGTCGCTGATGAGGGAAGGCTCCTTCACCAGACGCACGTTCACCACCTCAAGGCTTCCGTATTCCGTCGTCTTTTCCTTCTCCTTCGTCATTTTCCGTCTCCTCCCTTTCTTTCAGATCCACTGATATAACGGTTCCCTCTTTCAGACCTTCGATGATGATATCCCGAAGCTCCCCGAAAGATCTGATCTTCAGTTCTGCCATATATGCTCCCTCCTCTCTCCTGTTTTCGGGCAAAATAAATACCGGAAAGATCTCTCCTTCCGGTAATGTACTTCTATCTCCACTTAAATATCTTTGAAATACAATGCATCCTCAAAGCCGTCCAGATATGCTGACTTATAGATCTGATCCGCCAGCAAGTCCAGATCCGAGATCTGTATCTCATCCAGTCCCTCGCAGATCTTCCGATATGACTGCCGGATCTTTTTCGGGTAATCCTCTTTCATGAAATGCTCTTCATCCTTCATCTGCGGTTTCTGTATATCCTTTTCCATTAAGAGATCCTCCTGTTTTTGATTACAGCATAAACCTTTTGCGAAAACAGTCAATTATGAGACTCCACTAATATTTTCTTGGATCGTATGATGCGCAGAGAACTAATTCAACAAACTGGAATTTTACGCTTTCTTAATTGGATGTCTAATTACAGTTTTCCATTTTTCTGGGGCAACCTTTCTTGCATCAGACATATAAATCTCGTGGTGCAACCTATCTTTGTTAATATCATTAACATATCCATTTTGTTCTAAATAAGTATCCATAAGAGCAACAGTTGCTGGCTCATTATCAAAAGAACCAATATGCATAATTTGAACGCATAATCCCTCATCAATCGTAAGATACTCTGCTGACGAACAATCAAGTTTCTTCTTTTTCGTTGCTGTTTCTACCGCCCAGTCAAAATCAGCTTTAGAAATGAAATCAGGCAAACGGATAACAGAAATCCAGCTGAAAGCAGACTTATTTGTATAATCTACACTCTCGACATCATCCTGCCACCAAAAACCTTCCAATGGCGGAACAACATATTCAAAAAATCCTTCAATTTTATAATCAGTCTTGTAACTCATTTTTAATGTGTATGCAACAGCATATAGAACACTGATTGCTTGTTGATATGCTCCGCCTTCTTCATTTGGATTGCCTTTTCCTCTAACTGCAATATAATTTGCCTTAGGTACATTTACAATCTCTGGTTTGTTCTTCGGCATATAGAATTCTTTATACTCTTTTTTAAAATCAAAAGCCATAATAACCTCCAAAATTCCAGTTTGCACATCTATTATACCATCTCCCATGTATCTGCGGGTGCACATTTTGCACCCGCTGTGCCGGAGCAATTCCTATCGTTCCATATCCTTCTGAGCCTTATGCTTTTCATTTTCCATGATATTCCTGATCTGAGGATCCTTTTCCAGCACATGGTTCATCATTCGTGCAAACTCCTGCTCTGTCAGGGTCACTCCCCTTGACATGCGCGCATGATCCGGGTCCCAGTCCCTGATATCATATTTTGCTGCGCCTCCATTCCAGGAGACAAGGTTGATCTCCTTGTTCCAGCCTGTCGGATATCTGTTTATCACTCCGATTCTTTTCACGATCTCGTATGCTATCTCATTATCCCTCATTCTCATACCCTCCATTCCTTTTTTGTCCTGTCTCTTCTGCTTTATCTGCAAAATATGCGATCACCTTGTGGTTCTTCACCGCCTGCTGCAGCTCGATCACTGCACCGATCTCATCGTTTCGGATATCTGTCTCAAGCAGATCTTTAAGCTGGAAGTTCATCACTTTCTTCTCATCATCAAAGCCTGCATCAAGGAGCTTTCCGAATATCCTCAGTTTCGCTTTCCTGTCCATCTGCATCACCTTCTCTCACAATATTCTTTTCCTGCACAGTCCGTTCCTGCAGGATCTTCTCCATACAGAATCCGCAGAAGGGGGCAGCCCTCTGTCTGAACGGACACATTTGCGGACATCTTCTCTTTCCCATCACTACCACCTCTCCTTCAGCAGCCTCATGCCGTATTCCGTGAATGCATACCAGTTCGTATGGTCGAACGGATCCTCATTGAATCCGGATGCCACGATGATGCCCTTCTTTTTCAATCTTTTGACGGCCGCTCCTGCCTGCCATACCGTGAGGAACGGGCAGTATACCGTCATGCTCTTTACCGAGCATCTGCACCATTTTTTATCTCCTGTGGTGACCGTCTCCTCCAGATTATCCGTTATGAGATCATCAAGGAGCTCCGCGACGATCCCTGCATTCGTGCCGCATATCGAGGCTATGTTCTCATTGCAGTTTGCCATATAGATCCCTTTCCAGGATCAGAAAAGGCGGCTCTCCTGCCGCCTCCGACCCTTATCCTCTAGTCTTCATCCTTCTCGCTTTCCTCTTCCTCAGAAGCATCTGCGGAAACCTCTTTTCTGTGTCTTCTCACCTGCTCTGCCGCAAGGCATGTCAGAAGCAGCAGTGCAGCAAGTCCGATTGCGATGAACACCTTCATATCGCTGTCATCTCCCGTCTTCGGTGTGCCCGGAGGGGTCTCCTGTGTGAAGTGCACAGTCTGTCCTTCGTCCTCGATATCCGCATGCACCGCCATCTTCAGGTCATCCTGATACAGATCCTCGAACACCACGACGCTCTTTCCCTTCAGCAGACTCCCGTCCACTTTGAACTCCACGTTCACTGTTCCGGAAGAGCTCTTTGCAGTGAAGGTCGTTTCTGCGGTCACTTCTTTACCGTTTTCCATCACCGCTTTTCCGGTATCTTTATACATGAGCGTGCCTTTCAGCTTATATGTCCCTCCCTTGTTCAGACCTTCATAGCTCACCGTATCCACGATTGTGACTTTTCCTTCCGGCTTTCCGTAGTGCGTCCCGGTGCTCCCGTCCTTTGCCTCTGTCCCGATCTCGATACGGTCATCCGTCAGTGTCCCCAGCGGGATCGTCACCGAATCCTTATACACGCTGACTCTGATCTTCAGCAGCTTCATGCCTTCGTTGGCATCACATCTCTGCTCCGCGATCTCATAGTCATCATATATCAGTGCACCTTTCGAATCATCCGGATCTGTCGTCCCGAACCAGATCCCGTCTTCAGACGTCTTCCCGGCGTTGGTGTTATGGCTGTGTCTGTTCCACTTCGAAGCAGTGCTTGCATATCCGTTCTTATCCGTCACGATGGTGTGGTTCTCCCCTGTAGTCAGAGATGTGATCGTGAACGGCACGCCCGCCAGTCTCTCAAGGTCTCCGTCCGACACCTTCACAAATTCGAGATCCCCGCGCTTCACCTGCTCCGCTGCGGTCTGTGTGTTATATACCTTCACGGTCTCCTTCACTCCTGCAGAGATAATGTCTGCTGTAAAGATCTCATCGGTCAGACGATACCCCTCCGGTGCCTTCATCTCAGTGATACGGACATGCCCCAGAGGAATGCACGGCGTTTTGCCATCGCTCTGATAGTAGAACTCATCTCCTGAAACGAGATAATCCTTCGTGAACTTTATCTTCCCCTCCTTATCAGTACGGAAGATCCATGTCCTGTACGCTTTCATCTCCGAGGATCCGGCCATTGCCTCCGGTCTCACTGCAGATGCTCTCTGTGCAAAGAACTCCACTTTGAACTCTGCCCCTTCCAGAGAAGCTGCACCCTGCGGCTCAGGCTTTCCTGTCTCACAGTCGATCTTTTCAAGCAGCAGATCGATGGGATCACTCTGCGGGATCTCCTTCACGGCAAGTGATATGGTCTGATCCACCTTCACACTGACGTTATGACCGGACACATCTACCGCATATCCTGGTGACGGCTGCATTTCCTTTACGGTGTAGTTTCCCACGAGGATGTTATCGAGACTCCCTGTCCCGTCCGCTCCTGTGGTGATGGTGCCGATCAGTGCGTTCCCGTAATATACCCCGTACTTTGCTCCGGCAAGAGAATAGTTCGGGTTTCCGTCTGTCATATCGGTATCTGCCGATGTCTTTGCAAGACGGATGCTCCCGGTGTCATTGAAGGAGCCCACGATGTCCTGACAGCCTGCGATCTTTATCCTGTAGGCTCTGTAGTTTGCTGGAGGATCCGGAAGTCCCGCCACATAGCTGTAAAGGCTCTTTGCCTTGTTCTTCCAGCTCTCCGAAAGTCCTCTGAAAGGATCCGCATCGGAGCTTGTTGTCTTATCATAGGCGATCGATATGATGATATGTGTCAGACAGTATGCATCGTCTTCCCCGTCCCACTGACCGCTAAGTTGTCTGTCCGTATAGTCCGAAAAGCCCGGACCTCCGTAACCGTAGTAAAGGCACTTTGCCAGCATGGAATCCGGACTCAGGAAGCTGTATGAATATGTCCCTTCCTTAGGGGATGGCAGCTGCGGCTGAGCACAGTAGACCGGACTGTTCTTGTCTCCTGCGTAATAGTAGTGTGTGAAGTGAGATGAGTAATCAATGACTCTCCCCACCTTAAGGCTGATCGTTCCGTCCGCCGCATATGCACTCTGCGTTGCTGCCGGAATGAATGCGGAGAAAAGCAGTGCGATCATCACGAGGATCACCGGTATCCTCCTGCCTTTCCCATATCTGAGTTTTTCTGTCATGTTCATGTGTTTTTCCTTTCTGCCATAAGGGCATAAAAAAAGACAGCCTCATTGTTATGAAACTGTCCTGCTAAATAAGATAAATCTCTCTATGACCATCTGAAGGAATACCAGCTGAGAATAGAATATCTCTTGCTGTCTTCAGCAGGTATCTTATCTCTCTCTGTCACGCTCTTTCTGTCTGGCTCTGTGTTTCGCATAAAACTCCAGTGCTCGGATGATATATGTCTCCCGCTCTGCAGCAGGAAGATCCTTCGGCAGGAGCTTTCTCGTCCGGTCGTCTCTAAGGACGATACGCTCCTTCTGGTTGGGCTTCTCCTCCTGCATGACGGCAGTGATCGCCTCAGCAGTGAGTTTCCCGTCACTCAGCAGTTTCCTCATCCGGATGGTCTGGTCATGACTAGGGGTACATGCCTCCATCTCCATGTTCTCCAGGAGCTCCTCCTGCAGCTCCTTCGGGAAGTATGAGATCTCGACGGCAGGACGCATGGCGATCTTCCCCTCATCCACCATCTCAAGGATCGCAGGGATCAGCTCGGTGAGACGGATATATCTGCGGATCTGTTCGCGACTTTCACCGACCTCATTACCTATCTTCTCTCGAGCCTCAGTAAACTTCCGCCCCACTGGTGCGGAAGTTAAATCCGTCCGCTTTCCCTGATTCTTCATCGCCTCCAGCCTCATCTTATATGCAAAGGCTTTCTCACTGGGAAGGATCGTGGTCCTCTGGAGGTTGCTGTCACACATCATGATGACAGCCGTATCCTTATCGAGATCCACCACTTCACCTCTGATAGTCTTGTATCCAAGAAGCTCGCAGGCTCTTTTTCTCCTGTGCCCTGAGATCATTTCAAAAGTCCCTCCCGGTATCTTCCTTACCGTCACCGGTGTGAGCACGCCGTTTTCCCGTATGCTCTCCATCAGATCCATCATGTCCTCATCATCTCTTACCTTGTACGGATGATCCGGGAAATCCGCGATCTGATCGATTGGGAGCTCCCGGATTCTTGGAAGCTTCCTCTCATCTCTGACCTCCTGCGTGGTGAACAGATCATCGACTCCTTTCAGTTCGAATCTTGGCTTTTTCTTTTCTACCATCTCTGATCACCTCCTCTGCAAGTCCCGCATATGATTTCGCCACATCGCTTTTCGGATCATATCGGAAGATACTGACTCCCTGTGCTGATGTCTCTGCAGCTTTGATCCTCATTGGTATGCTATTCTCGTAGATCCTGACCCGCTCTCCGTATCTTGCCTTTATCATCTCCGGGACCTCCACGGAAAACGTGGTCCTGGCATCCACCAGAGTCATCAGCACTCCATCCACCTTAAGGTGCGGGTTCACGAACTTCTGAACCTTCCCGACGGTTCCCAGAAGCTGCTCCATGCCCTTTGCAGGAAGATAATGCGCCTGCACCGGTATGATGACACTGTCTGACGCAGCCAGCGCATTGATCGTGATCATCCCCAGAGACGGCATGCAGTCGATCAGGACATAGTCAAAATATTTTCTTACCTTCTCCACATATCCTTTGAGCACTCTCTCACGGTTCATGACACTGACCAGACTCATCTCCATGGCGGAAAGCTCCAGATTGGACGGCAGGAAATATACACCTTCCTCTGTTTTCCGTATTCCCTCCATCGGATCGAACACTTCCTCATTCGCTGCCTTTCCCATCATGGTGGATACTGTCACATCAAGCTCGTCCGTCCGTTCTATCCCCAGACATGCGGAAAGATCCGACTGCGGATCGAGGTCGATCAGGAGCACCCTTTCGCCTTTCATGGCAAGTGCCACTCCCAGACTGGCAGCCGTTGTGGTCTTTCCCACACCACCTTTCTGGTTACAGATCGAAATGACTTTACTCATACACGTCACACTCCTCCTGCATATCGCAGAACCTGCACCGCTGCGGCATATCATCGGCACTGTCATCCTCGAGAAGATCATCCATGCACAGATACGTGATACCGATCGCTGTGAAATAGTCCACGAAGATCTCTGTGAGCTGCGGATTCTTTCCTGCCAGGTCACGGATCACCACGGAGAGTTCATAGGTCGCATGATCATGAGCAAGAGCTGTAATAAGGGCTAAAGATGTCTCCCGCTCTTTTCCCGCCAGTTCCAAAAGAACTTCCACATACTTCTGCAGCACCTTCTCCTCATCTGCCTCCTCGAAGCTTTGCCTGATACGCTCAAATGCTTCTTCCGCCAGACAGCAGTATGCATGCTTCTCCAGTTCCGTGATCTCTTTTTTCTTCATCGGGATATCAGGGATCTCCGTTTCGATGTTCTTCCTATCATTCTTATATTTTTTCATGCATTTACCTCCTTTTTTCGGATACAAAAAAAGACCATACCTTTATTGGCATGGCCATGTATCTGTCATCATTCACATGTGTTTCGGTTTCGCCTTCAGGAACCGGATCAGTGCATCATCCACAGCGTCCGTATACTTTCCCTGGCGTGTCAGCTCGTTTTTCATATTTATCATACTGTAGACGATGAGGTCGTATTCCTCCTTCGTCAGATGCAGCAGGAACTTCGGTGATCTTCTGAACATATCCATCTCTCCTTCCGTTGATGCTATCATAAAGCTTTTTTGTGCCGTGCACCAATGTGCGAACGGCTGTGATTCGCACATGTCATGTCCTCATTTTACTGGACATGGACCGGATCAGGTGGTATCTGAGTGCACCTGGCTGCACTCACCTGCACCGGTGGCAGATCGCCGGAACCGTTGCAATCGCTGGGATACGTTGAAATTAAAAGACCCGAGGCATTTTGCCTCGGGTGTGATTTCTTGGTTGCGGGGGCAGGATTTGAACCTACGGCCTCCGGGTTATGAGCCCGACGAGCTACCAACTGCTCCACCCCGCGACATTATGATGTAAACATCTGTAATATTCCATTGTACTTTTATTGGTGCCGGAGACCGGGGTCGAACCGGTACGATCGGTAAGGATCGCAGGATTTTAAGTCCTGTGCGTCTGCCAATTCCGCCACTCCGGCAAATAATAATCTGAAGTCAAAACTTCAGATTATTATTTTTTTCTGGCTCCAAGGGTGGGGCTCGAACCCACAGCCTATCGGTTAACAGCCGAGTGCTCCACCATTGAGCTACCTTGGAATATTGGGTTGTTGTCTTAACGACAAGACTGATTATATCTCAATATATAGCAGTCTGTCAACCCAAAAATCAAAGTTTTTTATTTAAATTTGTTTTTTATTTTTCAGCTGGTTTTTCAGCACGCTTCAAGCCGCATTTCAGACCTTTCGTCCTTCAGCCAGCCTTCCGCACCGGCAAGCCCGGCATTCCCGGAAAGCATGCCTTTTACATGACCTTTACGACGGGTTCTGCCTGTTGCCAGTTCTATTCTACCGATATCACTTCCGGCTCAAGCATCTCGGGCTGATTTTTCTGAAGCTTTTCATCTTCCTTCCGGATCACTTCCGCGTTTACCTTCTGATCCTCCGTCATCAGTCCCTGTACCATCCGGATCTTTCGCGAATACTTTTCGACATTCGCTTCATCTCCCTCGGCTCTGTATATGTCAAGAAGCTCCTGCATAGTCTCCAGATGGCTCCCGTTCAGCCTGAGCGCCTGTTTCAGCCGCTCTTTGGCATCTTCTGTCCTGCCGCATTCTCTGTATGCCACACCTAGATAATAGTGGAGCGGCCACCAGTCGCTGAATCTAGATGATAAGAACGGCTCAAGTATCTGCAAACCCTTTTCATATCTTCCGGCCATGATATCGTTGCAGCCCTCTTCTATGCGGATCGGCTCCTCTATCTGCTCGAGCCTCTTTCTTATCTCTTTTTTATCCTTGCTTATCCTGCTGAGCTTCATGAAGCGTTTCCACGCTATGTCAGCTTTCGCATAAAGCCCGAGATTGAGATATGCATAACCTAGATAATAATAACCCTGAGCGAACTTCGGATGCACTTCTGTGAGCATTTCGAACCATTCCAGCGCCTCAGCCTTGAAGCGTCCCACGTGCTCTTCACTGTCTCCGGCAAGATAGATCGCTCTGCAGGCCCTCGCATAGCTGTACATCGCATCGAGGTAGCCCGGTTTCACGCAAAGAGCTGCACGGAAATGTATGCACGCGTTGTCCATATCGCCCTTCTCCGCAGCGTCCCTGCCGGTCTTCAGCATCGCCTCGCTGATCCCTGATCCGAACAGCGCCGACAGTATCGCCGCATAGTCAACTGTGTGCCTGAAATGCGGGTCGCATCCCATCACCCATGCCATATTCTCTGCGATCACAGACATCGAGATACCGCTGCCGCCGGCAAAGTCCTTCACCTCTTCCTCGCGCAGAGGTATCGGGATCCCGAGCATCAGATCGCCGGCCTTTGATTTCTTTGCAAATTCCTCCGAAAACTCCGCAAACACAAACCTGTTCAGGTACTTCCTGAAGTATTTTCCTATGCGGTCCGTCCTCGTACGTATATCATATTGTTCTTTCTGAGAAGCAAACATCACATCTACTCCTTATCCGCTACAGCGCTCTGAATCTTTCATCTCTGAACATGTCGTGATTATTCATGGCTTTTCTGAGCAAATTCATCATCTTTTCCTTGTCATCCGGCAGATCGCCTCTGAGCGATACGTAATTCGACGCATGGTTGCTCCTGAATACGCACTTCTTCGTAACGTTAGTGTTTTCCAGCATCAGCAAAGTCTCCGCCATTACCTCGTCAGGTGACAGCAGTTTCAGCTTGCCCGACTCGATATCCTTTGCCATAGGGACCGACGGCTCCACTATAAGAGTCAGCAGTCCTACATATGACGGCTCCATCTCGCTTATCATCGTACCGGTCTGTATCGCATGATCCTCCCAGCCGTCTTTGCCGGCAAGGCCGGAAATGAACGTAACCGAAGACTGCATGCCGCATGCCTCGATCTTTCTTACAGCGTCGATCAGCTCCTGTCTCGTCTCACCCTTGCAGATGTCCTTCAGGACCTTGTCACTTCCCGACTCGGCTCCGATGTAGACCATCGTAAGACCTGCCTCGTAAAGCTCACGCATCTCCTCGTCAGTCTTCTTGAGAACGTCTGTCGCTCTTCCGTATATCGTCACTCTCTCACACTCCGGAAAGTTGTCCGATATATATTTCAGGATAGGCATCAGCCTCTTGTTGGAAAGCGCCAGCGCGTCACCGTCGCACAGAAACATCCTTTCGACTCTGCTGTACCGTCTCCTTGCCCATGCCAGATCTTCGAACACCTCATCGAGATTCCTGACCCTGAATTTCTTGTCCTTGAACATTTTACAGAACGTGCACTTGTTATGCGTACATCCTATAGTGACCTGCACCAGCAGGCTGTATGCCTCGCTGGGCGGTCTGTATATATCTCCCTCGTATCTCATTCTCTCCTCCTGGATATCTGTTACAGGTAGCTACATCTTTTCAGGCGCCTTCATTCCAAGCAGACCGAGACCGTTCTTTATTGCAGTCTTTGCAGCCAGCACCAGCGCTATCTTAGCGATCTTCTCATCTTCATTGTCCACCAGGATGTGTTCGTCATGATAGAACTTGTTGAATGCCTGCGATATATCCACTATATGTCTCGTAACGATCGACGGTTCGTATTTTTCACCTGCTTCAACGATCACCTCAGGCAGTTCGTAGATCAGCGACATGAGTCTGTGTGCGCTTTCCGAAGTGATATACTTCGCATCGAAACCGGCCCTGGCCTTTGCAACTGCATCATCGCCTGCATTCCTGAGTATGCTGCATGCTCTCGCATGAGTGTACTGAACGTAAGGACCCGTCTCTCCCTCAAAGTTGAGGACCTTATCCCATGAGAACACGTAATCCTTGATCCTGTAGTTCGACAGCTCGTTGAACACTACAGCACCTATGCCTACTTCCTTTGCAGTCTCGTCGATGTTTTCTGTATTTACATTTTTCTCTTTGATTATCTGTCTTGTCTGCTCTACAGCTCTATTGAGCACGTCTTCGAGGAATATCACTCTGCCCTGTCTCGTCGACATCGTACCCTCTTCCATGCTGACAAGTCCGAACGGAACATGCACGCAGTCTTTAGCCCAGTCGTATCCGAGGAGCTCGATCACCTTGATCCACTGCTGGAAATGCAGATTCTGCTGTGAAGCCACAACGTATATATTCTTGTAGAAATCGTACGTTTCCTTTCTGTATACGGCTGCTGCGATATCTCTCGTGATGTAAAGCGTCGAGCCGTCTGATTTCGTTATCAGCGCAGGCGGCAGGTCGTATTCGTCGAGCTTGACGATCTGAGCTCCGGCGTCCTCCACGAGCAGGCCCTTGTCCTTGAGCTCCTGTACGAATCTAGGCATCTTGTCCGAGTAGAAGCTCTCGCCGTTGTACGAATCGAAGGTGATCCCGAGCATATCGTATACTCTGTTGAATTCCTTGAGACTCTCATCTCTGAACCACTGCCAGAGTTCGACTTCCTCAGGCTCTCCCTTTTCGAGTTTTGCAAAGATCGCTCTCGCCTCATCCTCCAGTGCAGGATCCTTCTCGGCCTCTACATGGAATTTCGTGTAGTATGAGAGAAGCGACTTGATCGGCTCTTTTATAACGTCTTCCTTGTTGCCCCATCTTCTGTACGCACAGATCATCTTGCCGAACTGTGTTCCGTAGTCTCCGAGATGGTTGATCCTCATCGTGTCGTATCCCAGGAAGTCGTATATCTTGTATATCGAGTTTCCTATTACCGTACTTCTGATGTGTCCTATGTGGAAAGGCTTCGCGATATTCGGCGAAGAATATTCCACGATGACTTTCTTTCCGCCGCCGATGCTGCTCCTGCCGTAGTCATCACCCTTTTCGACAGCTTCGCTCACGACTTCTCGCGCGAAATCCTCTTTTGAAACGAACATATTGACATATGCATTGACGCTTTCCACCTTTTCAAACATCGGATCGTCTCCGATAGCTTCCGCGATCGATTTCGCGATCACAGGCGGCGCTTTTCTAAGCAGCTTCGCCAGCTTGAAGCACGGGAACGCATAGTCGCCCATCTTGATATCAGCCGGTGTTTCTATCATCGACATTATCTCGTCTTTCTCAAGACCCTCTATCTGCGGAGCCAGAATGTCCGCGATCTTTTCTCTGTAGCTGATCATATTATTCTCCCTTTATATTGATAATTTAAAAATTCCACTTGCTTGAACTATTTGAGCTTGACGACGGTCACTCCGTCTCCTCCCTCATTGAAGCCTCCGCTCCTGAAGCTGTCGACATTCCTGTTTCGCTTCAGCATGTCACGGATACCGGAACGCAGTATCCCCTCGCCTCTTCCGTGAATCACGGTCACTTCCTTGAGCCCGGAGATAAATGCATCATCTATATATTTTTCGACATCCATCACCGCGTCATCCATGTTTTTGCCGCGTACATCCACTGATGTCGATATAGTCTGTGCTTTGCTCTTGTAAAGTCTGCCGTATCCTGATGCCTTCGGCTTCGGCTTTTTCTTGGGCCTGCCGCTGTCGATCAGCATTATATCGGAAATGTTCACACCGACTTTCATTATGCCGACCTGCACCTGCAGCTCTCCTTTACTGTCGGGGCGCGATATCACTTCGCCGTTCTGACCCAGCGTCAGTATCTTGACGCGCTGTCCGACTTCGATCTTGTCCGGATCCACAGGCTCCGCATTAGTTTCACGCTTTATAGTGCTCCTGTTTTTCTTTTCAAGTTCTCTGAGACGCCGTCTGTTCCTGTCAAATCCGGCATTCCTCTCACCCAGGCTCTCCAGCTTTGCCAGTGCCCTGAGCTCTTCCTGGACCTCTTTCGAAACTTCCCTTGCCTCGTTTACTATTTCTCTGGCTTTTTCTTTTGCTTTTGCCAGCTCTTTTTCTTTCTGTTCTTCGAATCTTCTGATCCGTTCTTCAAGCTCTTCCTTCTGACGCTTCATCTCGATATTTATCATGATAGCTTCGTCACGCTCTTCCTCAGCGAGCCGCTTGTCCTCTTCGAGAGCGGTCACCACGTCCTCAAACGCTATGTCCCCCTCTTCCATGAGTTCTCTGGCTCTGTCTGTGATAGCACCCGGAAGTCCCAGCTTGTGAGCTATATCAAACGCATTTGATTTTCCCGGTATACCTGTCAGCAGCTTGTACGTCGGACTCAGAGTCTCTACATTGAATTCCATGGACGCGTTTTCCACGCCGTCTGTAGCTATCGCATACTTCTTGAGCTCCGTGTAGTGCGTCGTCGCTATCGAATAAGCACCTGCCTGAGCCAGCTTTTCCAGCGTGGCGATCGCAAGCGCAGCACCTTCCGCCGGATCGGTTCCTGCTCCAAGCTCGTCCAGCAGTATCAGGCTTCCATGGTCTGCCTCCTTTACGATATCAACGATATTCGTCATATGCGATGAAAATGTAGACAGACTCTGCTCGATGCTCTGTTCATCTCCGATGTCTGCGAATATTTTTCTGTAGATCGGCAGTCTGCTTCCCGGAGCCGCCGGTATGTGGAGTCCGGTCTGCGCCATCAGCGAAAGCAGCCCGGCAGTCTTCAGCGTCACCGTTTTACCTCCCGTATTCGGGCCGGTTATCACCAGAGTCCTGTAATCGCGTCCAAGCGAGATGTCTACCGGGACGACCTTCTCACGGTCGATCAGCGGATGACACGCTGCCTTCAGATCCATGATGCCGTCTTCGTTTATGTCAGGCTCTTCGCCTCCCATCTCGATGGAAAGACGCCCTTTCGCCATGAAGATATCGAGCTCCAGCAGCAGCTTCTGGTTGTTCACCAGATCATGGTAATACTCCGAAACGCCATCTGACAGTTCCTGCAGTATCCTGTTTATCTCTGCCTTCTCATCGAGCTCCAGCTGTCTGAGCTCATTGTTCAGGTTCACGATCGCCTGCGGTTCTATGAAAAGCGTGGCTCCCGTACCGCTCTGGTCGTGCACTATGCCCGGCACACGGCTCCTGTGCTCCTGCTTTACAGGGACTACATATCTGCCGTTTCTCATCGTAACGATCGAATCCTGCAGTATCGTCTTGTTGTCTGCCGAATTCAGTATGTGATTGATCTTGGCTTTCAGAGCTTCATTCTGCCTGACGATCGCGCGCCTTATGCTCCTGAGCTGCGAGCTCGCATTGTCTGCCATCTCATCTTCGGAAATTATGCATCTGTCGATCTCGTCTGCAAGACGTTTATGGACCGCCAGCAGTTCGGCGACCGAACAGATCACCGGCACATCCGGTATATCTCCCTTTAGAAACGCAACGACACGCTCGGCTGTCTTCATATTGTAAAGGATCTTCAGGAGCTGAGCCATCGTCAGCACGCCGCCCTTTCGCGCAAAAGACACACTTTCCTCAATATCATAAAAACCACCGACAGGTAAAGGCCCTTTGTGATTTATGAGTCTTACCGCTTCTGTGGTTTCACCTTGACGTTCTCTTATTTCAGACACATCATCAGAAGGCGTCAGCTCCGAAATGACCTTTTTGGTCATTTCGGAACCTGCCTTTTCTACAAGCATGTCTATAATCTTATCATATTCTAAAACAGTTAAAGTCTTCTCTTTCATTTAGAATTATCCGTTATTCTTGTATTTTTCCAGTTCTTTCTTCAGTTGAAGGTTTTCCATCTGAAGGTCGAAGAAGCTGTTTTCAAGCTCCTTGCACTTGCCCTCGATCTCCTTGACAACTTCGTCCATGCTGCTCTGAGCCTGCGTCTTTGCGGTTTCAGCTGCCTGCATCAGATTCTGTATGTCAGCGTCCTTCTGTCTCAGCTGGTTGAGGAGCTCATCCTTCTGCAGTACGATAGCCTGCGTCTCCTCTTTGTAGTCCATGTAGTTTTTCTTGGACTCATCCCACAGCTGAACGTAATGCTGCGCATCCTTTTCAAGCTGTATATTCATTCTCTTCAGCTCTTCCATTTCCTCGAGCACCTGAAAATACTCGCTCGCGATGTTTACCGCCGAAAGTACAGCTATGTTTGACGGAACGACTCCCGCAGCCTTTGCAGCTTCAGTGACTTCCTGCATCTTCATATCGACATGAGCTGCGACCTGTATGATCTCTTCCTTCGTCTTTTCTCCTGCTATAACATATTCCTGGCCGTAAATCTTTACTTTTACTTTATTGCTTTCCATGCGAATTCTCCTATATCTCTCTCAGGACTGCGTTAAGTTTATCCTTAAGTGCATTCAGTACATCGTTATGGACTGCAGCCACTTCATCATCGGTCAGTGTCTTATCTTTATCTCTGTAGGTCAGAGTGAATGCAACGCTCTTCTTGCCTTCCTCCACCTGCTTGCCTCTGTATACGTCGAAGAGCTTCACGTTTTCAAGGATCTTCTTTCCGTGCTTTCTGATCACTTCTTCGATCTTCCCTACCGCCATATCTTCATCTACGAGAAGTGCGATATCTCTCGATGTCGAAGGATACTTAGGCAGCGGCGTGTATACTATCTCTGTATCAGCGTGTCTCATTATCGCATCGAACATGAGCTCACAGCAGTAGATCCTTACGCCGTCCATGCCGTAGTTTTCTGCCACGTCAGGATGTATCTCTCCCATTATTCCAAGCTCGTCGTACAGTATGTCAGCATCTTCCGCACCCTGTCTTCCTGACGGAACAGCTATCCTCGCACATCTGCCGGGATGATATACTCCATACTCGGATTCAGCTTCAAATACCGCACCCTTTATGCCGAGAACTTTCAGGAGTTCCTCCACGATGCCCTTGAGGCTGAAGAAATCCTCGTTCTTGCCGTACATACCGATGCAAAGCGAGTACTGCTCATCAGGCAGCTCCTCTTCATTCAGCATGTTTGCCATGAATGTGTTTCCTATTTCAAAGGCCTTTACCTTATCTATGTTTCTCGAATAGTTTCTTGCGAGGACTTCCATCATGTTCGGAGTGAGAATGGTCCTCATCACCGAGTTTTCCTCGCCCAGCGGATTGATAAGCTTTACAAATGCTCTTTCCCATGAATCCTCATCTATCCTTACATTATCCACGCCCTTAGGGCTTACGAACGAATATGTCTGTATCTCGTTCAGTCCCATGCCGCAGAGTGAATTTCTCGTAAGGTCTCTCAGTGCTCTCTCGTCTGAGATACCTGCTTCGCAGTTGCCCTTCGGCAGTGTCACAGGAAGCTTGTCATATCCGTAAAGTCTTGCGACTTCTTCGATGTAATCTTCTTCTTCGAGAAGATCCTGTCTCACTGTAGGCGGTGTCACTGTCATGACGTTTCCGCTGCCTTCTACTTTTATTTCGAGGCTTTCCAGCATTGATACCATATCTTCGCGAGTGATGTCTATGCCGAGAACGTGATTGATCCTGTCAACTCTGATATCTATAGTCTTTGCAGTTTCCGGATTCGGATAATTGTCAACGCTGCCCCTGCATACCTTGCCGGCACCGATGAGCTCTATCAGTCTGCATACTCTGTCGGCTGCAGCCTCACAGAGGTTAGGATCTATTCCCTTTTCGAATCTCGATGAAGCTTCTGTTCTCAGGCCGAGCTTCTTCGATGTGGCTCTGACGCTGTCTCCGCTGAAGTTTGCTGATTCAACGATTATCGTAGTCGTGTCTTCTTCGATCTCCGAGTTCAGTCCGCCCATCACTCCTGCGATAGCTATGCCTCTCTCTTCGTCCTTGATAAGCAGCATATCTTTTGTGAGCGTTCTTTCATTGTTGTCGAGCGTAACGAACTTCTCGCCTTCTGCCGCATTCTCGACGATGATCCTGCCGCCCTTCACCTGATTGATGTCAAATGCATGTATCGGCTGACCATATTCGAGCATTACGAAGTTTGTTATGTCGACGATATTGTTGATAGGTCTCATGCCTGCATACATGAGTCTCTTCTGGAGCCACCAAGGCGACTGCTCTACCTTTACGTCCGTAACTATCCTGGCAACGTATCTCTTGCAGCTTTCCGGATTCTTTATATCTACAGAAACGTAATCTTTAGTTTCACCCTTTCCGTTTTCATCCTTTATGTCTGTATCAGGATATGTGAACGGCTTTTTGAAAGTCGCCGAAGCTTCTCTCGCCATTCCTACCATGGCCAGGCAGTCAGGTCTGTTCGGTGTTATCTCAAAGTCTACCACAGCCTGCTTGAGTCCCAGCGCTTCTGCAAAATCCTGTCCCAGCTCATAGTCTCCCTCGAGGATCCAGATCCCGTCCTTGTGTGCGACCGGAACGACTTTGTCCTCAAAGCCGAGTTCTTCTGCAGAGCAGAGCATCCCGAACGATTCCACACCTCTGAGCTTGCCTTTCGTTATTTTCACTCCGCCTTCCTGCTTAGGCTGTCCATGGAGCGGTCCCGGTATCCTGCTCTTGTGGAGAGCTACAGGTACGAGTGCTCCCTCGAACACGTTCGGAGCACCTGTAACGATCTGCACCGGCTCTTCCTTTCCGACGTTCAGCATGCATACCACGAGCTTGTCCGCATCAGGGTGTTTCTCTATCTTTTCTATTTTTCCTACTACCACGTTTTCCATTTCCTCACAGAAATGCTCGCATGTCTCGAGGTTCGATCCCGACATGATCATCCTGTCGCAGAATTCTTCGGTAGTTACATCCAGATCTATATAGTCTTTAAGCCATTCTATTGGAACTAACATCTATTAACCCTCCTATTTGAACTGATTTATGAAACGCATATCGTTCTCATAAAATAATCTTATATCGTCTACACCGTATTTAAGCATCGCAACTCGCTCAACGCCCATACCAAAGGCGAATCCGGTGTACTTTTCTGTATCCAGATTACCCACTTTCAGCACATGAGGGTGCACCATGCCGCAGCCCAGGATCTCGATCCAGCCGCTGCCTTTACATACCCTGCAGCCTTTTCCGCCGCACTTGAAGCACGATACGTCCATCTCTGCACTAGGCTCCGTGAACGGGAAGTGGTGTGGTCTGAACTTAGTCCTGGTGCTCGTTCCGAAAAGCTGTTTCGCAAAGCTGTCGAGCGTTCCCTTGAGGTCCGCCATCGTTATTCCTTCATCGACCACAAGGCCTTCGATCTGATGGAACATCGGCGAATGCGTAGCATCCGGAGTATCACATCTGAAGCATCTTCCCGGTGAGATGACCTTGATAGGAGGTTCCTGCTTGAGAAGCGTCCTTACCTGTACAGGTGAAGTCTGTGTTCTCAGCAGCGTGTCCTTTGTAATGTAAAATGTATCTGTCATATCTCTCGAAGGATGATTAGGTCCTGCATTGAGCGCATCAAAATTGTTGAAGACAGTTTCCACTTCAGGGCCTTCCGAAATCGAGAATCCCATGTTCATGAATACCTTTGACACTTCTTCTATAGTGATCGTCAGCGGATGTTTTACCCCCAGCGTCACTTCTCTGCCCGGTTCTGTCACGTCGATCTTCTCGATCTTGAACTGTGCTTCTTTGGCAGCTGCTTTGACTGCCTCGAACTTTTCCTCGAGCATTTTTTCAACTTCGGCTCTGACCTTGTTTGCCATCTGACCTGTAGTTTTTCTTTCCTCAGGCGACAGTTTTCCCATTCCTCTGAGTATCTCAGTAAGCTTGCCCTTCTTTCCGAGGATCTTTACTCTTATATCGTCGGTCTGTGCCAGAGTTGAAGCTTCATTAAGCTGTGCCTTTGCTTCTTCTAAAATTTTGTTTAACTGAGCTTGCATCGTATTTACCTCTCATCTAAATTTATCTTTGTGACTGATACATAAGTATTCCGGCAGCCACTGCCGCATTTAACGATTCTATGGATCCCGCCATAGGTATCTTTACTTTTATATCTGCATTTTCCATGAACCCGCGGCTCACTCCCCGGCCTTCATTGCCTATTACCAGAGCCGTATCCGAGACCATGTCTGCCTCAAAACAGCTTATCCCGTTGTCCGGGCATGTAACTGTTATCTTCTTTCCCATTCTTCTGATGAGTTCTACAGCCTCTCCGCTGTCTCCCGCATTCAATACGGGCATCCTGAAAAGCGAACCCGCTGCAGCTCTCACCACTTTAGGCGAATAGACATCGCCCGTTCCTGAAGTCAGTATTATTCCTTTATATCCTGCGGCCTCCGCTGTCCTTATCATCGTGCCGATGTTTCCAGGATCCTGCAGCCTGTCCATCACCAGGATATTCCCTTTTCCGACAGCTTTCCCGAAATCCGCCTCACTGTATATACGCTTTTCTGCCACCGCGATTATCCCCTGCGAGTTTTCCGTCGAAGACAGCTTGTCGAACAGTTCGCCGCTCAGGATCACCGTACCTGCCGCATATTTGTCCGTATCCGGGAAAATGCCTTCGCGAACGAATATGCTACTGATCCCGGCTCCCGTCCCGAATGCGTCTTCCAGCGGTTTGACGCCTTCGAGAAGATATCGGCCTGTCTCGTCTCGATATTTCTTTTTCAGCAGCTTGAGCGTGCTTTTATATATCTGATTATCTTTTGATCTGATCGTTTTCATATATCCTGACCGAAAAAGTGCAATGCAGAACAATAGCCGGCTAGCTAGAACCGGCTATTGGAATACTCTTTTCCTTTCTCTTATCTCTGTAAGAAAGTTGGTATATCTATGCGTGATGTACCTTTGTAAACATCATCGTCCGCAGCCGCAGCTTTTGTCTCCTGTGGTTTTCTGAGTTCTGCGCTGTCTTCCAGAGTTCCTTCACCAGGAACGACAGAGCTGTTGAGCAGATCACTGTTAGGCTTTTCAAAGCCTGCTGCTATTACTGTTACTGATATCTCATCCTGCAGATCTTCCTTGATCGATGCTCCCAGAATGATTATTGCATTCTTGTCCGCTTCTTCGTCGATCTGCGAAGCCACTCTGTCAACATCGTACATTGTGAGATCTCTTCCGCCTGTGATATTGATGAGAACAGCTCTTGCTCCTGAAATCTTTGTTTCGAGAAGCGGGCTGTCGATAGCTCCTCTCACTGCGTCATCAAGCTTGGTCTCGCCTTTTCCTACGCCTACTCCCATATGTACGATTCCTCTGTCCTTCATGATGGTAGTAACATCGGCGAAGTCGAGGTTGATGAGTGCATCGTCGACTATGATATCTGAAATACCCTGAACGCCCTTCTTGAGAACTTCATCTGCCATCTCGAACGCTTCGAGAAGTGAAGTCTGCTCCTGTACGCTCTCAAGAAGCTTGTCATTAGGAACCACTACGAGCGAATCCACATATTTCTTGAGGAATTTGATACCGAGATCAGCGTGTTCGCCTCTTTTCTTCCCTTCGAATCTGAAAGGCTTCGTAACGACACCTACCGTAAGGATGCCCATATCCTTGGCGATCTTTGCGATTATAGGAGCTGCACCTGTTCCTGTACCTCCGCCCATTCCACATGTAACGAAGATCATATCCGATCCCGCAATGAATTTTTCAAGATCTTCAAGATTTTCTTCTGCTGATTTCTGGCCTACTTCAGGGTTCCCTCCGGCTCCGAGACCTTTTGTAAGCTTTTCGCCTATCTGTATTTTAGTTTCTGCCTTACTCTTGGCAAGAGCCTGTTTGTCAGTATTTACAGCGATGAAAGTAACACCTTTCATGCCGCCGTCTATCATCCTGTTAACTGCGTTACAGCCGCCGCCACCGACACCTATTACTTTTATCTCCTGCAGCGTCGAGTCATTCATCTCAAATTGTAACATTCAGAGGTACCTCCTGTAAAATTTTATGCCCCATATCTTCAAAACGTGAATTTAAAAGCATTTTCTTCATAATAAACACATACATTATAACATACAAATTTTATTGCGTAAAGGAACAATAATTATTACTGCCTACACTGATGACCCCGCTTTCGACACCTTTCTGGTACAGTTCATACACTACTGCCTTCAGTGCGCCGGACTTTATCGCTGTCATGACATTGTCATATCTGCCTTTGCATACGAGCCCGTCGTACACGTAAGCTTCGACATTATTGCTGCTGATCTTTATTTTTTTGAAGTAAAGATCATTGTTTTCGGTCGTCCGGATGAGCTTCATGGCTTTGCTGTAGACACCTGTCTCCTTGACGCTGATAGTTTCGGACAGCTTTGCATCCGTCACTGTCACATTTTCAACTATCGTCACTTTTTTCTCTTCTTTGCTGATCTCCAGCACCTTGCCGTCATTGTCGGTAACGCAGTACTTCCTGCCCTTTACGAACTGAGCCTTGCCGCTTCGTTCGCTGATATTGATCTCTACCGTGTTCGGCAGCTTCCTGTCGACATCGACGTCTTCTATATACAGATTCTTCTTTATCTTATGCTGAGCTATCAGCGGATGCACATCGAACAGATTCCCTCCTGTTTTTATCCCGGAGAGCTTTATTATCTCCTCATCGGATATCTCCCTGTTTCCCGTCACAACAACGTTATCCACATTGAAATACTCTATATGTGCCAGAAAATAAAGTCCGACACATACTGCCGCTATTATGAGCAGCCTGAGCAGATAATGCTTTTTTCGCCGTTTTTTCTTTTTGACAGTTTTTTCTGTACGGTTATCTTTTCTCATTCTCTCTAATGTCTCCACCTAAACGTCTTATATTATCCGCAAACCTGCTGTATCCCCGTTTGATATATTTAGTGTTCCTGACCACGGTGTCCCCCTGAGCCATAAGGCCTGCAATAACGAGAGCCGCACCGCCCCTGAGGTCTTCAGCTGTGACAGCTGTTCCACACAATATATTGTTACCTTTAATTATAACTTTTTTTTGCGATATTTCAATATCCGCTCCCATTTTTTTCAATTCTTTTGCATACCCCGTCCGGTTTTCGAACACGCTTTCTTTCACCACGAACTCGTCTCCTGTTCTGGTGAGAAAGGCAGAAAGCTGTGCCTGCAGATCAGTAGGGAACCCAGGGTACGGAGCTGTGCTTACGATACCGCTCAGCTTTTCCCTGCCGTTGGATTTTGCCCATATCGCATTTCGGTCGTAGCCTATGTCGCAGCCTCCGTTTTCCAGGATATCGAGCAGCGCCTGCAGTGTTTCGTGAGCTATGCCGTTCAGCAGTATTTCACCGCCGGAAGCCAGTGCCATCAGAAGGTAGGTGCCGGCCTCGATCCTGTCCGGCATGATTTCGTGCACACACCCGCCCAGCCTGCGCTTTCCATCTATCTCTATCACGCCCGTCCCGGCGCCTTTCACACATCCTCCGCAGCAGTTTATGTATTTCTGAAGATCGACTATTTCCGGCTCTCTGGCACTGTTGTATATACGGGTCGTGCCCTCTGCCGCCGTTGCAGCCAGCATGAGATTTTCCGTCGCGCCGACGCTCGGATAAGCCAGCCTTATCTCCGCACCTTTCAGAGAAGCCGCACGCATATGGATCAGATCGCCCTCACACACGACATCTGCCCCCATCTTCCGCAGTCCGTCTATATGCATATCCACAGGTCTGCTTCCTATCCTGCATCCTCCTGGTCTGCTGATAACCGCTTCTCCGCATCTCGCCAGCAGTGAGCCTGCCAGAAAAATGCCGGACCGCATCTCTTTCATCAGATCCTCCGGTATTCGATACTCTGACAGAAATGATGAATCCACAGATATGGTATCGTCATCACGGTTTACTCTGCACCCAAGAGACTGCAGGATCTCCAGCATGCTTTCGACATCTGTTATCTCCGGACATCGCAGGAACACGCTTTCATCCCCCGTCACCACAGATGCGGCAAGTACAGGAAGCACGGCATTCTTGGCTCCGGATATCTCTACTTCTCCGCTTAACCTGATGCCCCCTCTGATAATATACTCTCCCAAAAAAACACCTCCGAATCATATTCCATAATATGTCGGAGGCTCCTTTATCGTTACTTCTGCCCTATAGCTTCCATGATGCTGTCACAGATTATTCCTGTTGCATCGAGAGGTGCACATGAATAGCTTTTTTCTGCCATCTGCTTCAGCGTCGCCGGATCGTTTTTCAACTTAAGTATTTCACCGATCAGTTCATCATTGTTGAGATCCTTTTCTTCTATTATCAGAGCTCCGCCTTTGTCCGCTACTGCCTTTGCATTGAAATACTGATGATTTCCGGTCACGAGCGGCGAAGGGATGAACACTGCCGGTACGCCGCAGACAGTGACTTCTGCAACGCTGAGCGCTCCGCTGCGGCTTATTACAAGATCTGCCGCAGACAGATATTTAGCCATATCATGTATGTACTCCATGATATCAACATTATCCGCCACCTGTATGCCCTTCTCTTTAAGCTCCTCTTTTATCGCATCGTAATAATAGCTGCCGGTCGCAAGGCATATGCGAAAGCCCTTCAGGCCATTGAAAGCCTCTATTATTCCGGTCATCGCCTTGTTTACACGCCCCGCCCCCTGGCTTCCTCCGAATGCGAGCAGTACGAAATCAGACTGGTCGAAGCCGAGCTCCGCTCTCGATTTCTCCCTGTCCGCAGTCATGAAGACATGTCTTACAGGATTGCCGGCCACGACATGTTTTTCAGGATATCTGAAATATTTCGAAGCTTCCTCGAAACCGAGAAAAAGCTTATTGACGTGTTTTTCCAGCATCTTGTTCGCCATTCCCGGCACAGCATTCTGCTCATGTATGAATGTCGGGATGTGCATTTTCTGAGCAGCCTTCATTATCGGCGCGCTGGCATATCCTCCCGTACCTATCACAACATCAGGCCTGAACGCCCGCAGTATCTCGCGCGAGCGCTTACTGCCTCTTCTCAGCTTCCTGATCACTTCAAAATTCTTGAGCAGATGCTCTCTGTTGAATCCATCTGCGGAAATAAGCTCTATCTCATATCCGTTCTCAGGCACCAGGTCTCTTTCAAGGCCTATCTCAGATCCTACAAATATTATCTCTGCATCAGGCTTCCTTTTCCTGATCTCATCTGCGATGGCCAGCGCAGGATATATATGCCCTCCTGTGCCTCCGCAGGTCATAATAACTTTCATTTGATTCACTCCTGTACTTTCAGTCCGTGCCGCGATATATTGAGCAGCACTCCTGCCGAAAACATAAAAATCAGCAATGCGTTTCCGCCGTAGCTTATGAATGGCAGATTTATACCTGTCGGCGGCATCGATGATGTAACGACTGCGATATTCAGTATTACCTGTATGGCCACCATCAGGACGATGCCTGAAGCCAGAAGAAGTCCGAACTGATCAGGCGCATTGAGCGCGATGTGGATGCCTCTCCATATGAACAGGCAATAAAGCGCGATCAGCAGCAGCACCCCTATATATCCCAGCTCTTCTCCTATTATCGCAAGTATGAAGTCGTTCTGAGGCTCCGGCAGATACAGGTTCTTCTGGACGCTCTTTCCCAGTCCGACTCCGAACAGTCCGCCCGATCCCAGAGCGAGCAGCGACTGTACAGCCTGATATCCGTCACCCAGCGCATCCTGGAACGGATCGGTAAAGCTCGTAAGTCTGTTGTACCAGTATGTGTCCTTCATGAAGATCACTATGCTGAGTATCCCTACTACGCCTATCCCGCCGGCCGTGGCCACATATCTCCATTTCAGTCCTGCTACCAGCATCATGGCGATTATTATGCCGCACACCGTTATGGCAGTGGACAGATTCGGCTGCTTTACTATCAGCGCGCCGTAAACCGCAATGATACCGAGAAGCGGAAGAATGCCTCTCTTCAGCGATTTTATCCGGCTCGCATCTTCACTCAGGAACCACGCCACGAATATTATCGCTGCGATCTTTGCGATCTCACCCGGCATAATCGTTACCGGCCCGACCTTTATCCACCTTGTCGCACCGTTAGTCGTCTGTCCGAGCGGAGTCAGCACCAGCACCAGCAGTATCACGCTTACTATCAGTATCGGTAGTGCACATTTTTTATACTTCCGGTAATCGAACAATGCTCCGAAAGCCATTGCCACAAGACCGAAAACGACCCACGCGCCGTGTCGCACCAGATAACTGTACGGATTGCCGTCCTGGCTTATCGAAGAATAGTAGCTCGCACTGAAAACCATTATCAGTCCGAACAGCACCAGCATCAGCGTGAACAGCATCAGCCAGAAATCCCCGCTTTTCAGCTTCAGTTTTGTTCTCTTTTTCCCTTTTAGCTTATTATCTGCTCTTTCCAATTATAACCGTCACCTTTCCAAAGCCTGCACACAATCTTTAAAGTGTTTTCCCCTCTGTTCAAAGCTCGTGTACATATCCCAGCTGGCACATGCAGGTGAAAGCAGCACGACATCTCCCGGCTGTGCGATCCTGTATGCTTCCCTCACACAAGCTTCCATATCCTTGAGTATTATCGAATCTGTAAAGCCCGCCTTCTCGGCTGCCTCTTTGATCTTTGTAGCCGTCTTGCCCATCAGCAGCAGCGCTTTGACTCTGCCGTCGAACGCATTTACGAATTCGTCGAAGGATGAGTTCTTGTCATAGCCACCGGCTATCAGTATTATATTGTTCTTCATCGCTTCTATAGCCTTGATCGAAGCATCCGGATTCGTTCCCTTGGAATCGTTCACGAACCTTATATCATCGATCACGCCGCACAGCTCGATCCTGTGTTCTACGCCCTTGAAGCTCCTGAGCACATCGGCTATCACAGAAGGCTCTATGCCTCCGAAGTAGGCTATCGCACATGCGGCGAGTGCATTTTCCAGATTATGAGCACCCGGTATCTGCAGTTCCACCGGCCTGCATATCTCCTTGATGCTTCCGTCTTCATCTTTTATTATTATCGTATCTCCGTCTACATAGACACCGAAATCGAGAGTTTTCTTCCTGCTGAACGGAACTATCTTTGCCTTGCAGTCCCTGACCAGCTTCATGCACTCCTCATCATCGTAATTGATGACGCAGTACTGGTCGGGAGTCTGGTTTCGGAAAACTGCAGCCTTTGCTTTTCCGTAATTTTCCATAGTCTTATGTCTGTCGAGATGGTCAGGTGTGAGATTAAGTATCGCCGATACCTCAGGTTTGAAATCTCTTATAGTCTCAAGCTGGAAGCTGCTGGTCTCCGTTACGAGCCAGCTGTCGTCCTCCGCTGAAAGTGCCTTCGATATCACTGCGACGCCGATGTTTCCTACGACATATGTTTTCTTTCCTGCAGCCTTGTATATCTCTCCTACAAGCGTAGTAGTCGTAGTCTTGCCGTTCGTGCCCGTTATCGCAACGTAATTTCCATGTCCTACCCTGTATGCGATCTCAAGCTCGCCCGTTATTTCTGCACCGGCAGCCTGTGCCTCCTTTATGAAGCTGAGCTCCGGAGAAACTCCCGGACTGAGTATAAGCATATCAAAGATGCTCATATCATCAGGCTGGCAGCCCAGATAGCACTTTACCGACTTTTCCCTGAGGAACATCAGCAGCTGAGGATCTATACTGTCTTCGGATTTATTATCCTGGACCGAAACATCAGCGCCCAGCTTTACCATAGCCTGCGCTGCCGCTTTTCCCGAATTCCCCATGCCTACTATCAGTACTTTCTTGTTTTTCATATCTGTCACATTTCCTTTTGCCATCGGTATCTTCTCCTAACTCAATCAATGATCTAAATAATTATAAGACTTGCAAAACAGCATACAGCTGTAAATATCCAGAATGCTGTCACGACCTGGACTTCCCTGAATCCGCACTTCTCGAAATGGTGATGTATCGGAGCCATCCTGAACAGTCTCTTGCCTTTTGTAAGTTTGAAATATCCCACCTGAAGTACTACAGACAGAGCCTCGATCACATAAAGCAGTCCGGCGACAGGCAGGAACAGCTCCATTTTCATAACTATTGCAGCAGCCGCAAGTCCTCCTCCAAGTGCAAGCGATCCCGTATCGCCCATGAATATCTTTGCGGGGTTCCTGTTGAACACCAGGAATCCGAGACATCCTCCGCACACTGCCGCACAGAAATATGCTCCTGCCGCAAGTCCGTAGATCACGCCGGCTATCGAGAAGAACAGCGTTACGAGCGCTGTGACTCCGGATGCAAGTCCGTCAAGTCCGTCTGTCAGGTTCACCGCATTCGTCATAGCAAGAACGACAAACACGATAAACGGTATATACCATATGCCGAAATCGACATATATATTTGCGAACGGTATGAACACCAGCGTGCTTCCCTCCGAACAGTTGGCAAGGAACACAGCCAGTATCACAGATATCACTATCTGAAGCCCGAACTTCTGATATGCTCTCAGCCCCAGATTGTTTTTCTTTATCACTTTCAGATAGTCGTCAAAGAATCCTATCAGTCCGAATCCGACGAACACGAACAGTATCACTATCATGTCTGAAGCGCTCGCGCCCCATATCAGACCTCCCGCAGCTGCTGCGATCGCTGCACCAATTATTATCGCGATCCCGCCCATGCTCGGTGTCCCGGCCTTTGACAGATGCGATTCCGGTCCTTCCTCTCTGATGTTCTGCCCTGCCTTCGCTCTCAAAACAGGTATTGCCAGTTTTGTTAAAATCACAGAGATAATAAACGCTATCAAGATGATTATTACGATGTTAATATAATTCATGGCGTCTCCTAAATTTTTAAAATCCTTTCCGCTATCTGCTCCATCTTCATCCCTCTGGATCCTTTGACCAGTATTATATCACCGGCGCCTGCAAACTGATCCAGTCTGTCGTACAGGTCTTCTTTCTTTTCGAACCATACGACCTGCACATCACCTCCGGATGCCCCGTCGGCTATATTTTTTGCAAGCTCTCCCACAGCTATTACTCTGTCTATACGGAGACCTCGTGCAAAGAGGCCGACTTCGAAGTGCTGACGTTCTGTCTGATCGCCCAGCTCGAACATATCTCCCAGCACAGCAGTCCTGCGGCCTTTGCATGCGCTCTGCTCAAGCACCTTGAGCGCACTCTTCATAGAATCCGGACTCGCATTGTAGCTGTCGTCTATAACGCTCAGTCTCCCGTTTTCAATGCGCTTCAGCCTGCTTCCCGTAAGCTGCACCTTTGCAAGTCCCTCCCGGGCTTCATCGATGCTCACCCCCAGCAGCTCGCCGACCGCGATCGCAAGCGTGCTGTTGACTGCGTTGTGTCGGCCCGGAACAGGTATCTTTATCTTCTCTATCTTTTCATCATGCTCCAGATCGAATGATATACCGTCCATTCCATAATCGTTCACATTCGAGATGATGTAATCGCTCTTTCCGTCGTCGCCTATCATTATCTGCTTATAGGCTCCCGCTGTTCGCTCTCTCGTCAGGAACTCCCCGTCCCACGGGAATACGAGATATCCCGGTTTCCCGTCGCGCCCGGTGATATGCCCCGCGACTTCCATCTTCGCCTTGAAGATGCCTTCCCGGCTGCCCAGGTTTTCCATATGAGAGATCCCTATATTCGTTATCACCGCTATATCCGGCTTTACGATCTCTCCCAGCCGGTCGATTTCACCGAAATGATCCATCCCCATCTCCAGCACTGCAGCCTGTGTACCGCTGTCAAACTGGAATATCGATAACGGAAGTCCGATATCATTGTTGAAATTTTTCATATTTCTTCCGCATACGTATTTCTCGCTGAGCACATAGTATATCATGTCTCTCGTAGATGTCTTGCCGACGCTTCCCGTGACTGCGACTTTCAATATGTCCAGCCTGTCGAGATAATATGACGCCAGTTCGCCCATCGCGTATACGGTGTCTTCGACTTCTATTATATTGCAAGGCGTGGAACTGATCTCTCCGTACCAGCCTTCCCTGTGTGAAACCATAACTGTACGGCACCCTGCTGCGACTACCTGCGGTATATATCTGTGGCCGTCCTGGTTTTCGCCTTTTACCGCAACGAACATGTCTCCGGGCTGACACTCCCGGGAATCGTGCTTGACACCGGTGATGTGATCTTCTTCACACTTTCTCACCAGTGTACCGTTCACGGCTCTGACGATTTCTTCTACTGATATTCTGTCCATAAATGCGCACCTGCTTATTTATACAAATAGATTTTACTGCCTTTTTTCACTTTTGTCCCCGCTTCAGGATACTGCTTCGTGACTATGAAATCGCTCTCTGCGGCAGCTTCCTTATCGGTATCGTAATCCAGAGAATCCCCGGCAAGTATGCCTATGGCATTGCTCGCGCTCTGGCCTGTGACATCAGGCACTTCTACCTTCTCCGCGTCGGCTTCCTTCTGGCTCTCCTCGTCAGGGGAGATATTCAGATATCGGAGTGAATCTTCAAGTATCTGATGCACTCCCGGAGCTGCCGTCACGCTTCCGTATTTCACGCCCTGCGGGCTGTCAACGATGAGCAGTACCGTTATCTGAGGATCGTCCATAGGAGCCATAGCTATACATGACGAATAAGTGTCACCGCTGTACCCTGTGCCGTCTTCCTTTACCTTGTCTGCAGTACCTGTCTTTGCACCGACCTTGTATCCGTCGACCTTTGCTGCACCGCCGCCGCCTTCGTCAACGACAAACTGCATTATATCACATATCTCCTCGGCAGTCTCCTTCGAAACCACCTGTCTGACAACTTCTGTCTCGAATTTCTCGACCGTATTGCCGTCGGAGTCCCTGAGTTCCTTGACAAGTCTCGGTTTCAGCAGCTTTCCTTCATTTCCGAACGAGCTTATCGCAGTTATCAGCTGTATAGGCGTCACCGCAACACCCTGGCCGAAACCTATAGTCGCAAGTCCTACCGGACCTGCGCTTTCCTTTGACTGGAGTATAGCGCTTCCTTCTCCCGGAAAGTCTATTCCGGTTTTTCCCGTTATGCCGAACGTCGCCATGTAGTTGTAGAATTTATCTATGCCTATGCCGGTCGCAAGCTGCACGAAAACAGGGTTGCAGGAATTCCCCACCGCCTGTTTCAGGTTCTGCGTCCCGTGAGGATGATCGCTGCTCCAGCAGTGCAGGATCTGGTCGCCGACAGCGATCGATCCCGTACATGTATATGTCGAATCAAGATCTGTCACGCCCTCTTCCAGAGCGATAGCTGTCGTCAGCAGCTTGAAAGTCGATCCCGGTTCATACACATCGGAGATCAGCGAGTTTCTCCACATCTTGTTCCAGTATGTCACCTTTTCGTCCTCAGACATGCTTTCAAGCTTCTTCTGTTCTTCTTTGTCGAGCGGAGTCTTCGGATCATTCAGGTCGAATTCAGGTGTCTGCGCCATTGCCAGGATATCTCCGGTCTTAGGATCCATGACTATCGCCATCGCTCTCTTCGCACTGGTCTTCTCCTGTACTTCAGCTATTGTTTTCTCCGTGTAATGCTGTATCACCTGATCTATTGTCGTAACGACGCTGTATCCGTCCTCTGCATTGTAATGCTTTTCTTTGCCGTATGCCAGGCTGTTCCCGCCGATATCAGTATACTTTACCGACCGTCCTGAAACGCCGCTCAGATATGTATTGTACTGCAGCTCCAGACCCGAAAGCCCCGTATTGTCATCTGTCACTGATCCTAGTGTATGCGATGCAAAAGCGCCGAGTGGATAACTCCTCTTGGTGTCTTCTGCGATCTCTACTCCCGGAAGCTCAGCTTCTCTTATTTTGTCTGCATGATCCTTATCTATACCTTTTTTTATCTTGATCACGCTCTGCTCTTTCGTCACAGCTTCTTTGACATCGTCATAATCCATTTCCAGGACCTCAGCGAGTGTCTTAGATACTTTTTCGACGTTCTCGTTTTTTTCAGCCTCTGTATCACCTGATCTGACATCAGCAGGTCTTGCCCATATCGTGTAGCATGTGACGCTGACCGCCAGCTCATTGCCGTTCGTATCATAGATCACGCCGCGCTTGGCCTCTATCGGAGTATCTTTGGTCTGCTGTTCCACAGCCAGCTCAGAATACTTACTGCCCTTTACGATCTGCACCCAGCCCAGCCTGATGCACAGGATCAGCATAAGCGTGAATACTATCACGAGTATTATGATAAGGTTTTTCTTACTACTGTTTAATGCCGTCACTTTACTCCCCTTTAAAAAGCGACCCCGGACATATCTCCTGATTTATCTGCCCGGGTATCACAGTTACATTTTATTATCATCTGCTACGAGATATTATATTTTTCTCCTGTCAGTTATATGCCTTTTCCCTGAGCATATCAGCAAAGCCTTCTTCCGGGATGTCGTCGTTGGTTATGTACACTTTACTGCTTTCGCTCGGGTATACCATGCCGAGTTCACCGGTGGCCTTGCTCTCCACATACTCGATGTTGTTGGCGCTGTACACCTTGACCTGCAGGTTCTCTATCTCTCCTGCAAGCGCACGGTTCTCCTTCAGCATCGAATTTATATTATACTGCAGGTTTGCCGAATATGCAGTTATTATTATGAGCATTATCATCGCAATGCCTGCTATCATGACCAGCGAAAGGGCCGCTTTTTTGCCTTCGCCTGCAGATATCGCCGGCTTTTTCGCACTGCGTCTTCTGCGTGAGCGTTCTTCCCGTTCCGGCTGCGGCTTCATGTCCAGACCGTACTTCTGATAATTTTTCTGGTATTCATACCATCTTTCAGCTGCTATCATGTCATTACCTCTTCTTTTCTATCACTCTGAGCTTTGCACTTCTTGCCCTCGGGTTACTCTCCAGCTCGGCCTCGCCGGACACTATAGGTTTACCCGTCACCTTTTTCATATCAGAAACCTTTCCGCACACACATACCGGAAATTCCTTCGGGCATGTACACGGATTCAGCCGTCTGTTGAATGTTTCCTTCACTATCCTGTCTTCAAGAGAATGAAAGGTTATTATGCACAGTCTCCCTCCCGGCAGGAGCACGTCGCAGAACTCGTCTATCGCAGTGCTCAGCTGCTCGAGCTCCCCGTTCACTTCTATCCTTATCGCCTGGAAGGTCCGCTTCGCGGGATGCGGCCCGTCTCTCCTGGCAGATGCCGGGATCGCCGCCTTTATTATATCCACCAGCTCTCCGGTGGTTTCTATCCTGCTTTCTCTGCGTCTGTTTACGATGAAATCGCTTATTCTCGACGCCCACTTTTCTTCGCCGTATTTTTTGATTATTTCTGTAAGATGCTTTTTATCATAACCGTTGACGACATCGTATGCCGAGAATTTCTCGTCCCGGTTCATCCTCATGTCGAGTGGCGCATCCTGCATATATGAAAATCCGCGCTCGCTGTTGTCGAGCTGAAACGACGATACTCCGATATCCAGCAGAGCTCCGTCTATCCCGTCTATGTCCAGATCTCGAAGGACCTGCTTTATTTCCGAGTAATTGCTGTGCACGAGCTGCACTCTGCACTCTGCCGACGCCAGACGTTTCCCCGCGGCATTTATCGCGTCGGTATCCCTGTCTATGCCTATCAGCATCCCGTCAGGACCGAGCTGCCGCGCTATACCGCCGGCATGTCCGCCTCCTCCCAGAGTCCCGTCGACATAGATCCCGCCGCTTTTTATATTCAGATTTGAAATACACTCTTCATACAGGACCGGTACATGTTTAAAATCCATATTGCTCCATACTTTCCGCCACTTCACTGGCATTCATCAGTTCTCCGGTATCGGGATCCAGTTCATCTTCCCAGTGCTCCCTGCTCCACACTTCTATAGTCTTGTCGCTTCCGACAGTTATCAGCTCTTTTTCTATCCCTGCATATTCCTTGAGCTCCTGCGGTATAGTAAGCCTTCCCTGCTTGTCCACATCGCATTCTGCCGCAGATGAATAGAAATGTCTCTTGAGTTTTCTGGCCTGAGGGTTGCCGGCAGGAAGTATCTCCAGTTTTTCCTCGACAAACTTTTCCCATTGCGCCAGCGGATAAATGGTCAGGCATCTGTCCAGAGATTTCGCTATGATGCATCTGCCCTCAAGCTCGTCCCTGAATTTTGCAGGCACTATCACCCTAGACTTGCTGTCTATTGAATTGTTGTATTTGCCTACAAACATTTAGTTCCCTCCCATTGTGTTTAGCTCCATTCTAAACCACTTCAAACCATTTATCAACAAAATCACTCCACGCGCAGTATATTTTACTCCAAAAATGAAAATCAGGCAAGAAATCATTTTGTTCTTTATTATAAAAAACGCCATATTTAGTATTTCTGTATCGCACATCAACAACATCTCGACCATTTTACTTTTATTTTCATTCCATGCCTTATTTTCCGCGCACCTGCCGCTTTCACGACACCCGTTCTGTATGTACTGCAAAGCCCTCAGAGCCGCAAAAAAAGCCCGGATATTCCGCTGTCCGAGCCGTTCTTTACATTAGTTTCATGCTTTCTTTACGATTTTTTTATATTTTCTCAAAATCCCTTGAAAGCGTTCATTTTTCAGTGTAGAATGGCAATATAGTATAGAAAATCACCATTATTAGTCAACAGGAGAGTGAAAATGAAAAAATCAAAAAGATGCGCCATCTTGGTTCTGACTGCACTGATGCTCTTATTGCTGCTCCTGGCAGGGTGCGGGAGTGAGAAATCAGGGAATACCATCAGTGAGCCGGAAATAACAGCGGATTATCTTGACGGAGAATACGCTGATCAGCTTATCAATGATGGAGCCGGAACGATGCTGGGCACTGTAAGCGTTGAACAGAGCGGCGATTCATACATCGCCCACGTGACTGAGAAGGAAGTCGTTCCGAGTTCGGATACCGATGACGGCTACTACATTGCTGATACCAATGTGTCCAAAGATATCGCCCTTGGCCAGAGCGCAAGAATGACCTGTATGGTCAACGGAGAACAGAAGGTTGTCACTATTGATGAATTCATCAAACAGTCGTCGGAAGATCCTGACCAGATCTACACTATATACATGATGGGAGATTCAGTTGAGCTCATGCTCGCTACTGATCCTGCGGATGTCATCATCAAGTAATCAGGCCAACGGTCCGAAAAAAACAGCCCTGTGTCAGACACAGGGTTTTTTCATGTAAAACGAAGGGTCTGTCACATTAACATTTGATATCGTTACGGCGACAGACCTTTTCCTTATAAAAACAGCCGTCCGCTCTATCAAAAGCGCCGGCTGTTTTACGATCACTTTATATCAGCAGGCAGCAGCACTGCCTCATATTCTGTTAGATATGTTTATGCAAAGATGCAGCATTCCCGTTTTACACGTTGAACAGGAAATGCATCACATCGCCGTCTTTAACGACATACTCTTTCCCTTCTGAACGGATCAGGCCCTTTTCCTTGGCTGTCGCAAGATTTCCTCCGCACTCCATCAGCTTGTCATATGCGATAGTCTCTGCACGGATGAAGCCCTTCTCGAAGTCGGTATGTATCTTGCCTGCCGCTCCAGGAGCCTTGGTACCGCGCTTTATCGTCCATGCTCTGACTTCCGGTTCTCCTGCAGTCAGGAATGATATAAGATCGAGAAGTCTGTATGATGCCTTGACGAGCTTGTCGAGACCTGACTCTTTGATGCCGAGTTCTTCGAGGAACATCGCCTTTTCGTCATCTTCCAGTTCCGCCATCTCTGATTCGATCTTGGCACATACCACGATGACGTCTGAACCTTCTGTTTCTGCAAACTCGCGCACCTTTCTGATATATTCGTTGTCCTCAGCTGCCGCATCATCCTCTGAAACGTTAGCCGCATATATGACTGGCTTGTATGAAAGCAGCTCCAGGCTCTTTACATATTCAGCCTCTTCTTCTGTGAGCTCCATAGCTCTTGCCGATTTTCCCTCACCCAGGAAATCTGCGATCTTTTTCAGCAGATCGAGTTCTTTCTGCAGGCTCTTGTCTCCTTTGAGGTTCTTTGTAGTCTTCTGGATCCTTCTTTCCAGCACCTCGAGGTCGGACAGTATCAGCTCTGTATTTATTGTCTCGATATCTGATATCGGGTCGATCTTTCCATCCACGTGAACCACGTTAGGATCATCGAAGCATCTCACCACATGTACTATCGCCGCAACTTCACGGATATGTCCGAGGAACTTGTTTCCAAGGCCCTCGCCCTTTGACGCGCCCTTTACAAGGCCGGCTATATCATAAAACTCTATCGTCGCATATACTGTCTTCTTCGAATTGTACATCTCGTGGAGGACCTTGATCCTCTCATCCGGTACGGTTACCACTCCCACGTTCGGCTCTATGGTGCAGAACGGATAATTGGCCGCTTCTGCACCTGCCTTTGTTATCGCATTGAACAGCGTGCTTTTGCCTACGTTAGGCAGGCCTACGATACCTAATTTCATAATAAATTCATCTCCTTTATTTTTCCTTTATTTTACTGGCTTTCCGCAATTCATGGTTTTGACCGAGTACCACACCGAGTACCACGGAGATGAATTTTGCATCAAGTTTTATACCACTTTTAAAGCGTCAGCCACTAAGTCAATTTCTCTATGTTTTTCATCCTCTGTAATATAAACATACAGATTCATGGTAATACCGATATTAGAATGACCTAAAATCTTCTGCAGAGTCTTAGGTTTCATTCCACCTTCAATACATCTTGTTGCAAAAGTATGTCTGAGTACATGCATTGAAAATCTCGGAATGCCTACACGGTCACAATACTTAAAAAGTCCTGTATCATAAGTACTGTTCTTGACCGGCGTTCCCTTTCTGCAAAGAAAGACAATATCCTTCCATTCCATCAGCACGAGCTTTAAGCTCTTATTCTTTGATCTCTGGTTTTCAAGAATACGAATTGCTTCGTCTGTAAGAGGAATTGTACGGTAGCCGGATTTACTCTTAGGTGGACCAGCTCTCCATTCACCTACCTTATAGCGATATTCCATCGTTCTTTCGATCTTCATAGTATGATTTTCGAAGTCGATGTCGCTCCACCTGAGCCCTATAAGCTCTCCTGTACGAAGACCGGTCTGTAATACAAAGCGGTACTGATTCTCGTAGCTGTAACCAACCACAGCTTCCAAGAATTTCTTCTGAACGTCTATCGTAAGAGCTTCTTTCTTATCTGAAGGCTTTCCCATATCGCTCTTTAACGACTTCTTGCATGGATTCGCAATAAGTACATCATTCTCTCTGGCGAACTCAAACATGTTATAAAGAGCAATCCGCGTCTGGTATATGGTAGTCGTCTTATAGCCCTCATCAGCCATATCCGAAAAAATCTTCTGGCAGTGAATAGGCTTTACATCAGTTAAGAGTTTATTGCCTATAACACCCTTGATATTACGCTCATACCGTTCCGAATAGTTTCTGACCGTATTAGGTCTCACTGTCTGCTTTTTTATCCCTATCCAATAATCGAACCAGGCATCAACGAGCATATCCGTTGCCTGGTCGAGGTCACTGTGTTGGTCTATGTATGTAGCATCAGCAAGCCACTGTTTTACCTCTTGAAGTTTCTTGGATCTTTTCGTTCTGCGCTTCCCAAATTTATCAACAAATCTGGCGAAGTAAGTCCCGTTAGGTTGCTGAACGATTCCTGCTCCAATCTCCTTTCCTTTGAGATCTTTTCCCATTTAAGGCTCCTTTCTAAGCTATAAGAGCCCCAAATTAGCACGCTATATTATACACCAACTAGGGCTCAAATGCAATGTTATTTCATTTTTTTGATAGCTGATAAACAGCGTGGTTACCCCATTTGTTGGGAATACGCTATATCTCTACGTTATCCGAAATAAACTTCTCAAATTCCTTTCGTTTAACAAGTTTTTTCTTCCCTACATACAGAACAAAAGGACATCTCGGTGATCTGAGCAAGCTCTCCAATTTATTGATACCAATATTGGAATACTCCGCAGCCTCTTTTATGGTGAGTGCGACCTTACACTGTATAGGAACCGTCTGAACTTCAGCCTGCTCCTTAGCATACATACCGGATTCCTTGTAATCTCTATCAGAAATGTGCTGACATTTTCATTACCTCCTATGCAATAGAAAAAGCGCCAGACCGAAGATCATGACCTCCGGCTGACGCCTTATTCATCATGATATGGTTAGAGTGCTTCTCCACCCTTAGCTTTGGCACCCTTATCAATGGTTTCCTTCTTAGGAGTCTTTGCGACTTCCTCTTTCTTGGCTTTCAGATCACCAAGTACCGATTTCTCGCCTTTCTCCTCAGCATGCTCCGCTTCCTTTTCAGCCTGGCGCTGTACAAACTTTTCGCCAAGCTCGAAGATCTTTTCCTTACTGTCATAGTGGTAAACACTATCGGTAAGCTTATCAGCGGGAACTACCTGCGTTGCATTGACTTCCTTTATCAAGATCCTTTAAGCCCATCTCGCCATTGTCAGGGACGATCAGCACCTCATGGATGCTCGAAGGTAAAATAAAGAAGTCGCCACCGGCTCTTTCAGCTGCCTGATCCATAAAGTTCTGATAAGCAAGAACTCCGGCACCATGTACCTTATCGGGTACCGTAGCTACGTAAATCTTCTCATCTTCAGGAGCCACCGGAGAAAGTCCAATCATTTCAGCCTGCTCAACTCCCATCATCTCTGCCATGACTTCACTCATGCCTTTGATTTCAACAGGTTTGATCTGAGGCGCATTCTCCATTGCATCAGCATGAAGCTGTTCAGGAGTAACACCCATGTTTTCAAGCAGCTGGTTTGTAACAAGGATTGATGCTCTTCCATCATCATCGGAACTTAAGACAAAACGATAAACAACCGCCATATCTTCCATATTCTGATGAGGTACAGTTTCAAGCATCTCTTTGTTGGCCTCTGCGGAAACAACCTCCATCGCAAGTTTTTCCTTCATCTGAGAATAATCAGATAAGGAATTGATATCGAAGTCAGGTCTCTGATTGATGCCGTTATTGATGACATCTACCGCCTTATCAACAACTTCATCGTAAGGTCTGCCGTCTTCGACTGCTCCGTAGAACTTGTCGATTCCGATGTTTACTCCGATGTTGCTGCCTTCTGGTGTAACCGTGATTGCCTCATAGCTCTCATTCAGCTTGTTTACTGTATGAATAGAGAGATCAACCTCGGCTCCTTGCTCGTAAAGTCTGTCCTTCACATCCTCTACGAATTTTTCTTTGAAACTTTCGTAATCCATATTATATTTTCCTTTCTATTTGCATTAGCTTTGGATCGTTACCCTCCGCCTGGTTGATAGCATTAAAAAAGCGCCAGACCCATGACCTCGATTGAAGTCATAAGCTGACGCTTAAGATTGCCGGTATTCTTTTGCAAAAGAAATTGGCTAGGTGATCGGGATTTGTTCCCGTTCGCTTTGCCCATTGTAAATATAACACATCAAAAATCGCTTGAAAAGGGAACCGATAGGTAACTGACAGGTAATTCGTAGGTAATCTATGGGTAATTTTCTAATTATCCATGCATAAGACCCTTGAAAAACTCCTGTCCGAACTCAAGCTCTACCTCTATCCAGCCAATAGCAAACAGTAATATGAAACAAGCTCCGATAATAGCTCCGAAAATGCCTACAGCAATCCACTGAGTCATTATTACTGCAAGTATAAGGCAAATTACTAAAGGGGCAAACACCAGGCTTGCCGCCCTGCAATAAAGCCATGATATAGCAGCTGCCAATAAACGAAGTATTCCAAGCAACAATATCATTGAGAGTGCAATAAGCATTTTAACTATTCTCATGATCGAATGCCCCCTTTCTCTTCTCGTTGATAACCTTATAAGCAATCAAACGAAGAACGTACTCCGGCATAACACGAAGGCCAAGTTCCCACTCCTGCATTGTTCTATAAGGAATGCCAAGCCATTCGGAAAAGTCCTTACGATTCATACCTGACTGTTCTCTGATCATTTTAAAAGCATAAGCCATCTTACGACGCTCTGCTTCGGTATCATCCTTAGAGGTTTTTTCAACCTCAATCTCAATTCCTTCTACGTTATAAACTTCAGTCTTCATAGGCACTCTCCTTTACTAATGTAGTCAGTGACTACACGTCAAGGGGAAATCAGCATATATACTCACCTTTTCTCAAAAACATATGCTTTACGCATATACTTTTAGCGCTTATAATTTACATATGTAAAATGCATATGCTAATTAGTTATATCTTTTTAGCATATATATCCTTATGCTTATCTCAAAGGAGATGACTTATGTTTAAGACCAATAATGAAAAAATAGGAAAACACCTTGGTGATTTGATTAAGAACAGTGAATATAAGAATGACCGGCAGTTTTGTATCGCATATCTCACACTACGTGACGGCGAAGCTAATCCTGATGATATACAGAAGATGCAAAATCGTATCTGCCAAATAAAAAATGGGAAGAAGGGCGTTCAGATCGAAGACCTTCCGATCTTCTCTGATTTATTGGGAGTATCATTTGAGGATATTCTAAGCGCCGGAACTGCCCTCACTCCTGTACTAAATAGAAAAACCAATTATTCAATCGCTTTTTCAAAAGATCCGGTAGAATGGGAAGCATATATACTGAGAGACGATAAACTCATTCTTAATCCTGATGAATATGACAAAACAGCTATTGATTATGCCCTTGAAGCAGGCAATTATCCTTTTCTAAAATACCTCACAGAAAAAGGCTATATATGGTTCGTAGGGGAAGATAAAAAAGAATATTATCTTGGATTTGGTGCAGGAACATCAATAAAACGGCGTGAAATAGGATTTCTTGATACTTTAGACTCACGTATGAAAAGCCAAGATGATCTTCGCTTTAAGATGATAGCTTTGGCTATCAGAGACAATGATTTAGAAATGCTGAGCGTTCTTCACGCAAGAGAGATTCCATTACTGTATACTATTAACCCGATACAGCATTGGACATTAAAAGATAAGCAGCTGCCCTCATCTTCTAACGTTGAGCAGATGATTGACAGAATTGCTGCAAGCGAAAACACTGCTATTTCATACTTCTTTGAAGAATTTGATACGGAAGCAGAACTTAACTCATTACGAAGTACATTTGTCTTTCCATACGCCGGTCAAGTATTAGATGCTTTAATCAGCAGCAAAAGTACATTCGAAAGTAAGCTCTTTTTAGAAAAGGCCATAGAGCATAACAAAAAGGTGCAGAGAAAACTACAAAAATTGGTAGATAAGAGTAAAGCCAGCTGCAAAGAGCTTTATAGTGTGGCCCCTAATAACAATTATTATGACGAGGCATATTTCCGCAGAGAAGCTTGGCGAGAATACTATTTTTATCCTGAAAATGGATTCATAGCCTACTATATGCCTTTCTATTCTAAAAACACTACAGGCTTTATAACCAATGTTATCAATGTGACCGTATCTTCTAAGGATAAAGAAGTACAGTTCCTTATTGATGAATTAAAGAAAACCTACAACACCTTTATCAAACAGTATGAGAAAAAGGAGGCTTAACATGCGTAATCCAATTTTTGACTATGATGATGGAGATTTCATTTACCAGACCTCCGGCAATATGGGAATTGATTCTGATGGCGATCTGCATATGCGAATGGGTGATAATATGTCAATGGACATGGACACCGGTGAACTACACTTCAACTCCGGTTGGAGAAATGATGACGAAGACGATGACTTCTAACACGAGACTGTGAAGAAAAGTCTGTAAATAAGTAAATCAACATGGCCTTCTATGGTAAAATCAAAATACCATAGGAGGCTATTTAATATGGCAAAGAAAAAAGAAGTTTACAAAGTGAAACCACTCAATGAAAACAAGAAAAACATCATATCTGCACTTATCGAGGAGTACGATATCGAAACGGCAGACGATATCCAGGAAGCCCTCAAAGATCTTTTAGGTGGTACGATTAAGTCCATGATGGAATCTGAGATGGATGAGCATCTCGGATACGAGAATTACGAGCGAAGTGATAATGATAATTATCGTAATGGAACAAAAAGAAAAACAGTTCGCAGCAACTATGGAGAATTTCAGATCGACGTTCCTCAGGACAGGCAAAGCAGCTTTGAACCTAAAGTAGTAAAGAAACGCCAGAAAGATATTTCCGGTATCGATCAGCAGATCATCAGTATGTACGCCAGAGGGCTTACAACACGTCAGATCTCAGAACAGATCGAAGAGATCTATGGCTTTGAATGCAGTGAGGGATTCATCTCCGATGTTACAGATAAGATCCTCCAGGAAATCGATGACTGGCAGAACAGACTGCTTGATGACATTTATCCTGTATTGTTCATAGATGCGGTGCATTTCTCAGTAAGAGATGATAATCGTATCCGGAAGCTTGCAGCCTATGTGATACTTGCCATAACTTTAGATGGTAAAAAAGATGTGATCAGCCTGCAAATCGGAGAAAACGAAAGCGGCAAATACTGGCTGGGAGTTCTTAATGATCTGAAGAATCGTGGTGTGAAAGATGTGATGGTCATTTGTGCAGATGGTCTTACCGGTATCAAGGAGGCTATCAATGCGGCATATCCTGATGCAGAGTATCAACGCTGTATCGTTCATCAGGTGCGTAATACGCTGAAATATGTATCTTACAAGGATATGAAAAACTTTGCATCTGATTTGAAAACGATCTATCTTGCTCCGAATGAACAGCAAGGATATGATAATCTGCAAAGGGTCAAGGAGAGACGGGACGAGAAATATCCTAATGCTATGAAAAGCTGGGAGCAGAATTGGGATATCCTCACGCCGATCTTCAAATTTTCTGCTGATGTCCGGAAGGTTATTTACACCACAAATGCCATCGAAAGCCTGAACAGTACATACAAGAAACTGAATCGCCAGAGAACGGTATTCCCAAGCGATAAGGCGTTATTGAAATCCCTGTATTTGTCCACACTGCAAGCCACTAAAAAATGGACACAGCCACTGCGAGGCTGGGGCAAGGTTTATGGGGAATTTGCTGTAATGTATGAAGGAAGGATTCCTCTTTAAAGTCTCACAGTATATGCCAAAGACTCCCTCAAAATGAAGGAGTCCTTGACATGTTTAAAAGCATATTTTATATTGTTGTTATCAATCTGGAATTGCTAAGAACAGCGATTCCTCATCTGTGATTACCATAGAAGGCTAATTTACAGACTTTATTTCACAGTCTCTCTAACACAGTTTTGAGCCAGAGCTAAATGCCCTGGCTCGCTCTTCATTACATACATCCACCCATCGTAAGAATAACTTTGGTATGCTTATATCCTTTATTTTTGCTGCTGCATTCCATCACTATATAATAATCATCGTCATCTTCTGCCTTAACAACAATGCCCTGAGAATACTCAGTTTTCCATAGAGGACCTACACCATAGAATGGAGCAACAACTTCATTCGTTGGATTAGGCATTTCATAGCTAAAATTGTTTTTATACAACCAAGCATGGTAATTCTTTAGTGCCGGTGGGGCTCCCATAATCTGAAAAGAGCTCATTATTGCAAACTGAAATGGAAGTTCTTCTTCAAAATTGATTACATATTCTTCTGTAGGATCTAACTGATATTCTTCTCTAGTTGAATCTGTCTTCTCTTCAAAACTACTAAGTGATATTTTTTTCATTTCAAATCTCCTCCTACATTTGGTCTAGTGCTCGAATAATGACGGGGTTGCGATACATACTTATCAATTTTCAAGAATGACTCTCCCAATTCGTTTAAGCTTAAAACAAGCATATACTCGGCCACTTCTCCTGCATGATCTATGTATCTAATAGGATCAAGAGACTCACGAAATACTTCAAATGGTTCGCCGACCTCGATCCATTCATCATCTTCTTTGTCATAATGACAATTAAGTTCACGCCATAAGGCCTCGTCGTTTTCTTCATAATAATCTTCATCAACAGAAAAATCGGCCCACGGAAACAATCTCGGAAAAACATCTGTATATAAAGTATATGGAAACCAATATGGATATGAATATGTCGTTATGGTATTTCCATCATCCACAATCAGTTCCGTTTTTCCTTTGCCACTGCACTTATTAACCCATTCCTCCGAATGCAGTTTCACTATGCCGCCGTCTTTAATTATCTGCATGAATTTCTTTTGTGAAAGTAAAAAATTATAATTAGTCATATGCTCTGGTAAGTTTGTAAGTGTGAGCAAGAGTTCATTCGACTTGTCATCTAAATACACTTGATCTATCGGCACATTAACATAGTATCCTTTTCCATCTCCACCACGCGTTTTTTGTATAGTCTCTGCAGTAAGCTTTTGCCAAATACACATATCATCCTTAGGATTATAGAGCACGACAATACAAGGTAATGTGTTCGTCGTCCAATAATTATACTGCCTATCATCTATATCACGAAAAACGACATACTCTCCTTTATTTTCTTTAAAGTAGCTTTCACCACTTTTTATTTGTAATGCTAAAAGTTGCTGAACTTTACCATCCTTATCAGTTCGTTCCATGTGTGCATCAATACCTATATCATCAATAGGTTGTTCTCTAAACATCCACTCCGTCTTTGATGCTATTAAAGAACAATATGATACTCCAATGCGTTCTGTTGTATTTGCCATTTTATGTCCCCATTTCTATTTTAATCTTACAATTGCAATTCTTCAGCATTAACAAACCATTCTTTCTTTGTTTCAACATCATCTTCAAGCCTTAATATCAGATTATCATCGCAAATAAAACTACTATGTCTCCATTCTTTGTATAACCTGACTATAGCATTTACAAGAAATATAAGAGTTTTTTCTAATTCCGATTCCAGTGGATTTGCTAAATCAAAAATAACTTCCGAAAGAGGAATCAAATATTCAATACAATAATATCTGCTGTTATTAGAGTAATCTACCACCATATTATCTATCTCAAGAAATCTTCCTATGTTGTCCACTAATTCAGGGCCCCGTGAAAGAGACCGATAATAAGACTGCATTTCTAAATGTGATCTAAACGCAAAGCCATTTACGCAATAGTCTTGAGCATCAAAATATCCCAGCCTTGACTTGATGTACGCCATATTTCCCGGTCCCGAATAAAACTCGTCATCCAAAGGTTGTAAATAACCTTTATAATACATTTCCATATGTCCATCGCGCTTTTTAAAAGTTACATCATATCTTTTAAAAAACTCAGATACCGGTGTCTCTCCCATCAAAAGCTGTTCTAAATTATTGTTAGTCATTAGATCTGTTCCATTTAAACGTCTTGTAAGATGAAACATCTGGATAGAATCCAAAGAGGAATCTATACCATATTCTTCTAAAAAAGATTTAGTCCAATCGTACGGGTCCTCTTCAACAGAATCCATTGTTACGAATACTTGCTCTAGTTCTTATTCCTCCAAAAAAGCCTACACATCACCTACATGAAGCAGGAATGCATAGGCAATTATTCAAAATCATTTTTCGATTTATATTTGCTAACCTGGGTCTCAATATAGCTTGTTACAAATGAAATAATGTTGATATTTTTTCTTGGTCTCCCGAATATCGAGTACCATACCGAGTACCACGAGAGTACCATTTTTCTATAAAATATAATAATTTATAACAAGTTACATGCGAGAACAAATTACCACGAACCCAGTATATATGCGGTTTTATAGAGATTTATGACTCTTTATGGAGATACATGAAATAGGAGTTCATATAACGATACCTAATTTCATTTTATCTTTTACCTGTCCGAAAACCCTTGATTTATCGGGGTTTTCGCCTTTCTTTAGATTTCTTGTACTCCCTTTTTACGCCTTCTGATAACCTGCGGCGCAGTAATATATTATATCAAAATTTTGCTTTGTTTTCAATCTCAACAGAAGCTTTTGTGTTTACAAACAGGAGCTTTTATGTCTAATGCTTTTTCCTTTTCGGCACCGGCAGTTCATCATACATCGCATTAAAAAGCCCGGTCAGAAACTCTTTATTATCGACATCGTCTACCAGCAGCATTTCTTTTGCTCCATCATACGGTAATTCATAAACAGCTGCCGGCATATAAGAAACCGCCGATTTTACCGGTTTTACAAGCAACCTGTCATCGTATATTCCCCCAATGATCCTGCCTCTATAATAGATGATGTACTCCCCCATCATAGCGCGATAACTGATTTCTTCTAAATCCGATAACTGTTCTAATATGAATCGTAAATACTCTTTGCTTGATGCCATATCCTTATCCTCTCGAATTTCTGTTTCTCATATATCTTCTCAGGCATATGTTATTGTACAGCGATCATAAACACTTGTCAAAAATCACTGTTTTGCTCGTGCCATAAAAAGGTGTCAGATCCAAAAGCTTTTATGTTACAAAAAAACAGCATAGCCGAAGCCATGCCGTTTTTATCTCTTATTTTTCTATCTTCATGATGTTTTTCTGAGCAAAAATCTGCCCGCCGCAAATCACCGCAAAACAGACCGCTGCCTGCTATCTGTTTTTACAGCGTCTGTACAGTATCAAATATGCGATGATGCATACCGCTATCACTGACAGGCTCAGCACCTGTGCCTGCTTGAACGGCCCTATCATCAGGCTGTCCGTACGCAGCGCCTCCACGAAAAAGCGTTCTGCCGAATACAGTATGCCGTAAAGCAGCAGTGTCTGCCCCTCGAACTTTCTCCTGTTATCGACATATATCAGGAAGAAAAACAGCAGGAAACACCAGATCGACTCATACAGGAACGTCGGGTGCACGGACTGACCGTTCACCGTTATCGCCCACGGCAGATCCGTCGGGCCGCCATGCGCCTCCGAGTTGAAATAGTTTCCCCATCGTCCTATCGCCTGCGCGATCGCTATACACGGCACGGCAAGATCGAGGACGTTCAGAGGCCTCAGCTTCCATACAGCGCAGAGAATACATACCGCTACGAATGCGAATATCAGTCCGCCGTGTATGGCAAGACCGCCGCCTCTTATATTCAGTATCTTTTTTATATCGCTCGCATAGAACTCCCAGTTGAACACTACGTAGTAAAGCCTTGCGCCTATTATCGCCGCAGGTATGCATATTATTACAAAATTGATTATCTGATCTGACGTCAGATCGTGTTTCGGCGCCCTTACACAGCATATCACTGTGGCTATGATCATTCCCGATGTTATCATAACTGCATACCACATTATATCTATACCGAAAATCGTAAAAGCCACCGGTTCAGGTACTGGCATAAAACTCTCCTCTTTCTTCGCATATCAACATGTAAATCCCCGCTTCACAGCCGGAATCTCCGCATCTGCGGATATCAGACCTTCTTTATGAATTTCTCCCCGCAGTGCGGACAGGTTATGCTGATCTTTCCCGCACCTTTAGGCACCCTGAGCTTTTCGCCGCATACAGGGCATTTGAATATCTTATGATCTCTGTCTTTCGCAGGCTTTGCTTTTCTGCCCCAGCCTGCACTGCCTGAATTTGCAGTATTTCCATACTGACCGCCTCCATAAGCTCCGCCGTATGATGCATTCCCTGGCCCTCCATTGCGCCTGAATTTTGCAGTAAACTGCAGGAACTTCTGGTTTTCTCTGTATCTGGCATTTATGTTTCTCGAAAACATCCTGCAGTATACGTATATCAGTATCAGTACCGCCAGCATATACAAAAGCCGCCGTCTTACGAACATGTCAGCTATGATGAGTATCACCGACACGATCAGCAGGAAGCGGTTGAGGTTATCATTGCCGTACCTTCCGCGCATCAGATTTGCGAACCACATGCCGAATCTGTTCATGAGAACACCTCCTGAGCCGCTTCAACGGATTTCATCGCATCCTTGCAGTAATAGTCCGCGCCGATCTTCTCCGCATAGTCAGCAGTGAGCACAGCTCCTCCGACCATGACCTTGCAGTCCGGAGCCGCTGCCTTTACCGCAGTGATAGTATCCTCCATGCTCTTCAGTGTAGTCGTCATCAGCGCACTGAGTCCGACCAGCTTTATATTCTTTTCAACTACTGTATCCACTATCGTTTCCACAGGAACGTCTCTTCCGAGATCTATCATCCTGAAGCCGTAGTTTTCCATTATAACTTTGACGATATTCTTTCCTATGTCGTGTATATCACCCTTTACCGTAGCGATCACCACATCTCCCAGCGATACCGACTCACTGTCGGACTCCGCAAGGCGCGTCTTTATGATGTCAAAGCCGGCCTGAGCCGCCGTAGCCGCCTGAAGCATCTGCGGCAGGAATATCGTGCCCTTTTCAAATCCCTTTCCCACATTGTCGAGAGCCGGGATCAGAAAATCATTGACTAGCTCCATCTCGCTGTGATTTTCCAGCAGCTTGTTCACTGCCGATACAGTGTCAGCCTTCATGCCTTTCTCTATGCATCGGAATATATCCGCGCCCTCTCCTGACGCACCGCCTGAAGAGCCGCCGTCTCCCGAGTCTTTTTTTACGCGCTTCGAAGTCTCCACCTGATAATCAGCGTATCTCTCTATATATCTGGTCGCATTCTCATCCACGTTTTTCAGTACATTGAATGCGTAGATCGCCGACATCATATCCTCATCATTAGGATTTATTATCGGAAGATCGAGCCCGCACTCCATCGCCATCGCCAGGAAAGTCCTGTTCACTATTATACGCGCCGGCAGGCCGAAGCTGATATTAGATACTCCCAGTGCAGTTTTCAGCCCCAGTTTTTCCTTCACCATCCTCACAGCCCTGAGAGTCTCATTGACTTCTTTCTGCTGTGCCGATGCCGTCAGAGTCAGACAGTCTATTATCACATCTTCCTTAGGGATGCCGTATTCCAGCGCTCTCTTCATTATCCTTTCGGCTATCGCAAAGCGTTCTTCCGCTGTAGGCGGGATGCCGTCGCTGTCCAGGGTGAGTCCTATCACGGCTGCGCCGTATTTCTTCACTATAGGGAAGATATTCTCCATCACTTCAGGTTCACCGTTGACGGAGTTCACTATGGCCTTCCCGTTGTATACCCTGAGAGCTGCTTCGATAGCAGCCGGATTCGATGAATCTATCTGCAGCGGCAGTCCTGTTATAGACTGCAGCTTTTTGATGACTCTCGGGAGCATGCTCACATCGTCGAGTGACGGTACTCCGACATTGACGTCGAGTATCTCCGCACCTGCGTCGATCTGCTCCACAGCCTGTGTCAGTATATAATCAAAGTCCTCTTCCAGCAGAGCCTGCTTGAGCCTCTTCTTGCCTGTCGGATTTATCCTCTCTCCGATTACCGTCACATGATCCACATGCACGACATCAGTACTGCTGCAGATCCTCAATCCGCGACTTTCCTGCTCTGCCCGGCCGGTTTCTTTCGCCGCCCTTTCCGGCACATCTTCGAGGCTGTCTCTATATCCGGCCAGTCCCGCGATATACTCCGGATCCGTGCCGCAGCAGCCTCCGACCATATTTATACCGGCATCGATATACTCTTTCATAGTATCGACGAACTGTTCGCACGTTATATCATAAGTCCCGGTCTCAGGATCAGGAAGGCCTGCATTAGGCTTAGCAAATACAGGTACCGACGTGAGCGACCTCAGCTTCTTTGCCATCGGCATTATTTCCACAGGACCCAGTGAGCAGTTTATCCCCATGGCATCGACTCCGAGCCCCTCGAGAGTCATGGCCATCGCTTCAAGACTCACGCCCGTGAACGTCCTCTCATTTTCCTCGAACGTCATCGATACCATGACCGGAAGATCGGAATTTTCCTTTGCGGCGAGCACTGCAGCTCTGACTTCGTAAAGATCCGTCATCGTCTCTATCACAACGAGATCAGCACCGTGATCCCGCCCTGCACTGACTATCTCGGCAAACGCAGCGTATGCGTCCTCAAAAGCGAGGGTGCCCATCGGCTCCAGCAGCTCTCCAAGCGGTCCTATACCGAGCGCGACCTTTACATCTCTGCCATTCTCCGCAGCTGCAGCATTTCTCGCATCATCTGCGACATCCATTGCGAATGCCACCGCCTGCTCAAGAGGCATGTCAAGCTCGTCAGATTTGAATCTGTTCATTCCGAACGTGCCCGCATATATTATGTCCGAGCCTGCGTCTATATACTGCGTATAGATATCGCGCCATATATCCGGATGCGCCATACCGAACTGCGTAGTCGTTTCTTCAGGACTCATGCCTGCTCTCTGGAGCATCGTTCCCATCGCCCCGTCAAGTATATATATTTTTTCGTTGAAATCAATCGCCACAGAATTTCCCCTCTCTTCTAAGTGTACACTTTTCTCTGAGCACGCATTCACCGCACGTGGCAAGGCGCCCTTTTACAGGATGATCTGCCACCCCTATTATCGCAGTCACCGATTTTCTCGGTATCATCAGAAAGTTCGCAGTCACATTCAGCCCTATCTTGCGCTGTCCGTCCACGTACGATATGACTGACTTCTGCATTTCCAGAGGACAGTCTCCGTAGCCCGGACTGAACCGCCCCGTCTTGTAGCCGTCAGTCGCCGCCTTTATATGCTCTTCGTATTTATCACACAGGCATTCCACGAGGACCGACGCCCCGCTATCAGCCATGACAGCCTTTGCCATGTCAGTGACCTGAAGCTTCCTTATCAGATTGTCCGTTCCTATACCGAGAGTGAGCGCCATCACGATGACCTTGTGACACCCCTCCAGATGCTTTTTCAGCGAAAACCCCTGTACCTTTATATCAGCTATATCCATGACTCTGTATATAGCCTTTGGCTTTGCCGCAGCAAGCAGCGCGCTTTCCACCTCATCGAGCGTCTCATTCAGACTTTCATCACGGGTACCGTGCGTTCCCAGCGCAGCAAGCCATTTATCTCTCGGAATACGTTCTGTTATCTCTATATTCATCTCGCATAAGCGCCTGCCGCTTACAGCAGGTCTTTTATATTCTCATACACTTTGAGTGCAACGTCTGCATTGTTCATTATGTAAAGGTGTATGCCGTCTACTCCGTTCGTGATCAGGTCTCTGATCTGGTTCGCCGCATACTCGATGCCGGCTTCAAAGAGTTCTTCAGGCTTGTTTTCGTAAAGTCCTATCATCTTCGTAAAGTCATGCGGAAGGCTCGCGCCGCTCAGCGCCACAGTTCTCTGGATCTGCCTTGCATTCGTTATCGGCATTATCCCTGCGGAAACCGGCACGTTTATTCCCATCATCCTGGCCTTTCCCATGAATTCATAGAAAAGCTGATTGTCAAAGAACAGCTGCGATATCAGCACTTTCACTCCTGCACCGATTTTGTACTTGAGATTCTGTATATCTTCGTCAAGCGACTTGCTCTCATAGTGACCTTCCGGATAGCATGCGCCGAGTATCTCCAGATCGTCGCTGCATTTTCTCTGCACTTCGATAGCCAGCTCGTTCGCATGATGGAAATCCTTCTTGATGTCACAGTCCTCTGCGATATCTCCTCTGAGCGTCAGTATATTCTTGATATCGGCGTCCTGGAATCTGCCTATCATCTCCTTGACATCCTCTCTGGAAGAATTGATGCATGTGAGATGAGCCAGCGTCTCTATGCCGAATTTTTTCTTGATGTTCGATGCGATCTCGCATGTGTAATTGTCTGTCATGCTTCCGCCTGCTCCGTAAGTGACGCTGATGAAATCAGGTTTGCAGACGGTGATCTTTTCAACTGTGTCATAGATGGACTCTATATTCGCCTTTTTCTTAGGAGGGAATATTTCCATGGAAAACACAGGTCTTTTCTGATCAAATAGTTCAGGTATTCTCATAATTTAACTCCCTTTGCTGCTGTTTTGTAGTTTACGACATAAAATCGTCTTAAATTTATTGCCTTTTAACAATTAATTATACAGCTTCATTCCGGGCAATGCAATGTTTTTGCATCTGTGATATACTGTAATTATTACATAGAAAAAAGGAGTTATCATGAAAGATTTCAACAAATATTTTGACCACACGCTTTTAAAGGCCGATGCAAAGCTTGCAGATATCCGTCAGCTGTGCAGTGAAGCCATAGAATACGACTTCGCTTCCGTATGTGTAAACGGCTGCTATGTCGCTGACGCCGTGAAGCTTCTGGCCGATACCGACATCAATGTCACTGCAGTCGCAGGGTTCCCTCTCGGAGCCATGACTACCGCTGCAAAGCTCGCAGAGGTCAGGGATGCTCTGGAAAACGGTGCTGACGAGATAGACGTAGTGATAAATGTAGGCGCAGTAAAGGAAAAGCGTCAGGATTACGTCAGGAACGAGCTGTCTCAGCTCACCGCACTCTGTCACGAGCACGATGCTGTGATCAAGGTGATCCTCGAGACTTGCCTGCTTACGAGCGAAGAGATAATGTCAGCATGCAGGATGGCTGTAAAGGCCGGTGCTGATTTCGTAAAGACGTCCACAGGCTTCAGCACGGGCGGCGCCGAGGCACATCAGATCAGGCTCATGAAGAAGATGACCGGCGACAAAGCGAAGATAAAAGCTGCCGGCGGCATCAGGACCCTCGAAGATGCAGAAAAAATGATCGCAGCCGGCGCAGACAGACTCGGCTGCAGTGCTTCAGTGGCGATCATGAACGAATACAGCAGTGCGGACGAGCAGTAGCTCTCTCGCCCAGCTGATACAGATCTTTTCAAAAACAAAAAGCCGGATCATGGTATATCATCCGATATTACCGATCCGGCTTCATTATTACCATCATTGATGCCCGCATCGTTGATACTCTATATGGTTTTCCACATCATTACGCCGTCTATTATCCTGCACTCGAGCTCATCTCTGTCCTGAAGATATGTGAGATAGCTCTTTGTAGTAGAAGACAGCAGCGCATGATTCGCAACGCCTTCCCGCAGACCCATAGCCTGATACATATTCTTTATCACCGCATCCAGAGACGCGTATTCCGCACATATGCCCTTTACGACCGATATTATATGCTTTACATTAGCTATATTCAGATCTGCGATCTCCGTTATATCCTCTTCCGCAGTTCCGTGCGCCGGGATAAAAAGCCTGCCGTCGAGTGTCTTTATATACTCGAGATTGTCCAGATATTCAGCAACGTCGTAGAGATACCCGAAGCGGTGTTTCTCAAGATATTTCCTGCTGAGATACGAATCCGCCAGGAACCATACGTCATCGTCTGTCTTTATGCCCGCCATGCCGAACGTGTGACCCGGCAGGTATATCCAGCGTATACCGTCAAGGACGCTGCGCTCCAGCGATGCGAACCCGATCATGCCCGGATGCGAAAATATCTCCCGAAGCTTTCTGCACGGATATCCTCCGTTCATATACGCAGCCTCAAGATCGGAATAATGTGCAAACGCCATATCCAGATCAGTGCAGTAGGCAGGTATGTGATACTTCTTCATCAGGTATCCGTTGCCCCCGACATGATCTATATGTGTGTGCGTATTGATTATATAGTCTATCGACCAGCCCTGCTCCTGCAGCGCTTTTTCGATCTTTTCACCATCGCCCTTTGAACCGGTATCTATCAGACATACGCTGCTTTCGCCGGTCCTGTAAACGCCGATATTCGTATTGCTTTTGATATAATAAGTCTTTTCTCCCACCTGTGTAAGATGCATCAGTCGTCTTTTCTCCTTGGTCTAACAGATTCGCGGAAGGCCTTCCCCGTACAGCACGTCAAATCTCCTTGTCGCGCCGAGTCTCGTCTTGATATAGGCTCCGCTGCCTTCCTTTACGACGCCTATGATCTGAGCATCCTTTCCATGCACGGTGCTTCTCATCGCTTCGAGCGCACGCTCCGCTTCATCTCCGGGAACGACAGCGATCATCTTGCCCTCGTTTCCCATGTAAAGCGGATCGAGTCCCAGTATCTCGGTAAAGCCTCTGACTTCGTCGAGTACCGGTATGCTCTCTTCGTCGAGCTCTATCATGCAGCCTGAACTGTCAGCGATCTCATTGAGCACTGTCCCCAGGCCTCCGCGCGTGACGTCTCTCATGGTTTTTACATCTATACCGCTGTCGAAAAGGCTCGCTGTGATATCATTCAGCGCCGCACAGTCGCTCTTTATATCGTTTTCGATCTCCATCCTGTGGCTGAGTATGCACGCATGATGATCTCCTAGATTGCCCGAAACGATCACCACGTCTCCCGGTCTGCAGTTGCGGCTGCTCACATCTCTGCCGCCAGGTATCTCTCCGATGCCCGTGGTGTTTATGTAAAGGCCGCCGTTTCCTTCGATGACCTTGGTGTCTCCTGCCACTACGATCACGCCCGCCTCTTCTGCCTGCTTCGCCATCGAGGCCACGATCTTTTCAAGAAGCTCGGTATCGAGCCCTTCTTCGAGTATGAACCCACATGTTATATACTTCGGTACCGCTCCCATCATCAGCAGGTCGTTCACCGTGCCGCATACGCACAGCTTGCCTATATCTCCGCCTTTGAATATCAGCGGCGTCACCACGAACGAGTCCGTGCTGCAGGCGATCTTTCCGCTGACTTCAAGCACTGCGGCATCCTCCATCTTATCGAGGATCTGATTTTTAAAATATTTGCCGAATATGTCACTCATCAGCTGTGCCGAGGATTTTCCCCCGCTGCCGTGAGCCATAGTTATTTTCATAAATGATTCTCCTTCTGTTTTGACTGCCGGCTGTCATCCGCCTTGCCCTGTGCATCGATCCGATCACGATCAGTGAACGTTCCTGTACCATATGCCGCATGACCCCTCTGACGAGACCATGCACGGCCCGAACGGATCCATCGGACTGCACTTTCTTCCGAACATCGGACACTGATCCGGATTTATCCTGCCTACGATAACATCGCCGCAGCGGCATTCAGCAGGCAGCTCCATATCTTCGTACAGCGTTCTGCTGCCGCCGTCATACTGACTGAACGCGTCATTGAGATACAGTCCGGAATTTTCTATCACGCCAAGACCTCTCCACATCGCAGGACCTTCTTCAAACACATCATTCATCACATCGACGGCTTTTCTGTTACCGTCCTCCTTAACTGCGTTTCTGTAAAGGTTTTCCGCCGCATTCTCTCCGCTTTCCAGCTGTTTCATTATCCTGTAAATCGCTGCAAGTATATGCTCCGCTTCAAAGCCTGCGACTACGAAAGGCTTTTTGTATTTTTCCGCAAGAGGGATATACACATTGCTGCCCGTTATCACGCTGACGTGACCCGGGCATATGAATCCGTCGACATCCTCCTGATTCTCGCAGATCCACTCAAGTGCAGGGATGGCCGTCTTCAGTGCAGTCACAAGCTTTATGTTGCTTATACCTTTTTCCTTCGCCGCTTTCACCATCATCGCATACGCAGGCGCAGTCGTCTCGAATCCTACTGCCGCGACCACATATGTGATATGCGGGTTCTCTGCCGCTTTTTCCAGCGCTTCGAACGGCGAATACATTATGTTTATATTTACGTTTCCGTTTCCTTTGGCTTCCGAAAGGCTGCCTCTGCTTCCCGGTACTTTCATCATATCACCGAATGTGAGCAGGACGTGGTTCTCCTTCGAAGCATATTCTATGCATTTGTCTATATATGCCGTAGGCGTTACGCACACCGGGCACCCCGGGCCGGATATCAGCTTGATCTTGTCCGAGATGAGGCTCCTGATACCGCTTTTGAATATCGCTGCAGTATGCGTGCCGCAGACCTCCATCAGCTTCACCGGCCTGCCGTCATACGACTGCAGGTAATCTATTATCTGTTTTATATCCATGATACTACTGAAGTTCCTCCAGTTCTGTGAACAGTTCGATCAGCTCCTGCGCCTTGTCGTGCTCCATCACTTCTATAGCGCATCCGGCATGCACCAGCACGTACTGTCCCACCTCCGGCTCTATCAGCCCCGTGTTCACGTCTACCAGATTTCCGTTAAAATCCACTTTTGCTCTATCTTCATTAAGTTCAACTACCCTGCCGGGTATCGCTATACACATATTATCCTCCTCAGGTTTGCTGTAAAACCGTTTTTTCAGATGGTTCATAAAACCCTAACTATTATACATTTTTTTACGCGATTCGTAAATATGCACGCTTCTTTTTCTTTGGCCGTGCATTTTTATGCGGGCAAAAAACATGCCTGCTCCCGCAGCTCCCGCTCTATAATGGCAGGACACTGCAGAAAGCAGGCACATGTCGGTCATTCAGTGATAATGTCACTGACCTTTCATAATGAAAACAGGGTCGACAGAATCGACTTTACTATTTTTCTTTTCTGCTGTGTTTGAATGCTATCGCGCACGATACTCCAAAGCCTCCCCAGAGACCTGCACAGCCTATTATCATCAGGATTATTGCACTTGTACTCATTTTTTTGCGACCTCCTTCTGCGAAATCTTATCAAGATCTGCATAACCTTCCTTGCCCTTGAGCGTGGTAAGGAAATCTGCAAAGATAACAACGAACAGGATGCATCCCCATCCGAATATATTTACATCAGCTGATGCATAGTTTCCATATCCATGTTCTACGAAATCCTTCGTGTTCAGGAAAAGCATAACTCCGAGCACTATAGTAGTAACTATTCTGAGTGAATAGATCCACCACTTTCCTATGCTGAAGTTCGAGAATTCGTTCGCCTCCTGACGAAGCTTCTCAGGATTGAAGAATCTCGTGATAAGTATTACTTCGATAAGTCCGCCTGTTGCAACACCTATGTTGTTGATGAATGAGTCTACTATATCGAGTATATTCATTCCGGCGCCAGTGATGAACAGTACGCTTATCACGAAAGTCGGCACCAGTACGATAGTAACGGCTTTTTTATGCTCTATGTCGAACTTGTCGTGGAAGCCTGAAACTACAGCCTGAAGGATCGATACCATCGAAGTGATACCCGCAGTCAGTAGCGCTCCGAAGAAGCATATTCCGAAAAGCGCATTGAGTGCCGGCAGTTCACTGATAGCTGTAGGGAATGTCATGAACGCAAGTCCTATTCCTGAAGCCGCGATATCTTCTACAGCAACCCCCTGCTGAGTTGCCATGAATCCCATGATACTGAATACTCCGATACCCGCAAATACTTCGAATCCGTGGTTTGCCGTAGCTGTGATGAACGCGCTGTTTACAACGTCCGTTTCCTTAGGCAGATAGCTCGAGTATGCCAGCATGATAGCAAATCCTATCGACAGACTGTAGAATATCTGACCGTAGGCAGCTACCCATACGCTCGAATCAGCAAGCATCGACCAGTCAGGCTTGAACATGTATTCAAGTCCCTTTACTGCGCCCGGAAGCGTGATGCCTCTCACTACCAGGATGACTGTAAGCAGCATGAGTATCGGCAGGCATATCTTGCATATAGTCTCGATACCTTTGCTTACACCCTTGTACATAACGAATCCGACTATCGCCCATATGATCACGAACGGCAGTATCAGATTGGTCCTGATGCCTCCGAAGTTCAGAGCGCTGTCAGTAAGTCCGAGATACTCTACGAAGAATGACGAAGGGTCTGCTCCCCACGCCTGTGTGAATGAGAATCCCACATAACTGAGCACCCATACGATTATAGCGAAGTAGTATGTTCCGATAACGAATGCCACCATTACCTGGAACCAGCCCAGCCACTCGAATTTCTTGTTTATTCTCGCCCATGTGACAGGCGCTCCGCCTCTGTAAGTCTTACCCATGGTATACTCAAGAATAAGGATAGGTATACCTGCTGTAATGATTGCGAAAAAGTACGGTACTAAGAAAGCGCCGCCGCCGTTAGTAGCCGCAACATACGGAAATCGCCAAAGATTTCCAAGTCCTACCGCTGAGCCTATCGCCGCAAGCATAAAGCCCAGCTTGTTGTTCCATTGATCTCTCAAAACAATTCACTCTCCTCAAAAAATAACTGATGATGATCATGTCCCATAATTCATAATCACCATCCCATAACAATACGTTTTAGTATATCGTGTAAAAATATGTGAGTCAAGGCTTTTAGCTCTTGTATATAAAATACATAAAAAAGCAATATTTTTTGTTCGTGAACCCAAAATATCTCGCGAATCAATTCTGTTTTTTGTCATTTTCCAAAAAGCGCACGACGATCGATCATGGATTTAAAAGTCAAACATACATTCCAGTATCTGTTCATATGTGATACTGGCAAACGCAGACACTGTTGCATTAAGCATCATTTCGCTCCACTTGTAGAATTTCAGATCATTTAGCAGGAAAGATCTGTATGAAAACTCAATAGATCATGTATTCCGCCAGCTCCTCTGCCGTGATCCCGCTTATATATTTACCTACATTATTTTGGGCAAGCGTATCATATAGCTCCTGATATCTGAATTTCGTTCCTCTCAGCTTCTCTTCCAGTTCCTTTATATCTTTGACACCAAAGAAATCACCGTAAAATCTGATGTTGCTTACAACCCCTTTTTTGACGTCAATATAAGCTGTAATGATACCACAGTCAAATTTCTTTTCCTTCTTCATTTCATACTCAGGAGATCTCCCATAATTCCACTCCCAGAGATCATATTTTTCAGCTTTCAGTTTATTGATCTGCCGTTCGTCATCATCCGTAAGCCTGTATTCTTTCAATTCACCTTGGTTGAACATATTTTTTACAAGAAGCCTGCGAAATTCCTCTATATCGATTTTCTGATCCAGGTGTTCAGAGATATTTGTCACCCTGCTTTTAACAGATTTTATCCCCTTTGATTCCACTTTTATATCTTTTACATTAAGTGCATCCTGGACTACCGAAAGATCTGAATCGAACAGCAGCGTCCCGTGATGCAGCACCCTGCCTTTTGAAATAGCCTGCGCCATACCTGAAAATTTTCTGCCATTTATAATCATATCGTTTCTGCTGCTGAACTCAGCTCTTACTCCTAGCTTGGCCAGCGCATTTATGACAGGAATTGCGAATGTTCTCATGTCCAGCTTCGAATTATCTTCGTTTTTCTGTATAAAGGAAAAGTTCAGATTCCCCAGATCATGGTAGACTGCTCCGCCTCCGGAATTTCTCCTTACGACCTTTATTCCGTTTTCATCAACATATCTCTGGTTTATCTCTTCGATAGTGTTTTGATTTTTACCGACTATCACAGCTCTGTCGTTCTGCCATAAAAGAAAAAAAGCTTCATCCTCAGGTGGCGTCATGAAAAAATATTCTTCAAATGCCAGATTATAATGCGGATCTGTGTTCCTTCCATTAAAAAAATACATATATCCCTTTCCTTCCTTATTCATCTTCATCAGCTTTTTCTTCGAAATCAAAATCGCAGAAATTTTTCACTATTCTAGCATTCTTGTAATTTGAATTCAAGACATTGAACAAATAAAAATCGACCCTTATTTCGATCATTACCACAAGCTCCTTATACAAGACTCCCCCGTTTTTTACCTGAAAAGCATTATAACAGTTTTTTATCATTCATGTCTCTTATTATATAAATCAGTTCACAGTTATAAATCGTGTTGCCGACAACCGTCACTTGTAGTTCAAAACTGCAAATTTATATAATACATGCCCCTTACTTTGTCCGCTCCTCAAAAAGCGCATGACGGTACTTTTATCAGAACAGCTAGTGTAAAATATTTGTAGGTCAAAAAAAGATCAATAGAAAAGAGAACTTCCTTTTGTGTTAGAATTTAAATAACCCAAAACA